>JALSKH010000162.1 GCA_026988975.1 Campylobacteraceae bacterium | reverse complement strand
TTTTTTACTCCTTGATAGGTATAATTATACCTATGTTTGGGTTAATTTTACCTTGGTTTTTAGCTTTGAAGTACGTGTTTTAGGAAATTTTATGGGTTATAGGTATGATTTTGCGGGAATGGAGGTTGTTAAGGCAGGATAACCATTTGCAGAGTGACATGCACTACAAGAAACTCCCACTTGTCTAGCAAATGCAGGAATTGCATACGAGCTAGTAACTAAACCTAGCAACATTGATAACGACACAAGTAAAAAACGAAACATTTCGTCCTCCTAAAATTATTTTAAAGTACAAAAAATAAAACTTAAATTTAGTTCAATTTTCTGTACTTTTTTGTCTGCTTTTTAAATAAAAAACAAATCGATTTAAATAAAAAGTAAACAAGATAATTATAATGAGATTGTTTGAGGATAGGATCAAATTTAAGTTATTTTTTATTAACATATTTTGATGTCTTAAGAAGGATTTATCCTCTAAGAAATAGTTTTAAAAGAAGTTTGGTAGGCAATAACCTTAATCAAATATTAATAATTTGTTAAAAAGTATAAATATATGTCATAAATATGTCTTTAAAAAGTAGATAAAAATATGTTTAAAGTGGCTGTTAAGTAATTTTTTAAGTAGTAAATTGAATTTCTATTTTAGTTCCAATTCCAATTTTACTTTCTATATTGATAGTTGCACCATGGATATCTGCAATCATTTTAACCATAGATAAACCAAGACCAAAACCCTTGACACTCTTGAGCTTATTAGAGTCTTCTCTAAAAAATCTATCAAAAATAGCCTGTAGATTTTTTTCTTCTATCCCTATACCTTCATCTTCTATGGTTATTTTACTATCTTTTAATTCTATCGATATGTTCTTACTAAGTGGTGTATATTTTATAGCATTATCTATAAGGTTTGAGCAGAGAATTGATATGAGAGTGTCTTCCGCGTTGATCACAGTATGCTCTATCTCTTTTATATCCAAAGATACACCTTTTTTATTTGCCACTAAAACAAACTCCTCTACTGCATTCATTAAGACTATATCCAAATCTATCTGCTTAAAATTTTGCTTTATTATTTCATCATCCATTTGAGCTAGCATAAATAGATTATTTATCATATTTTGTAGATATATGATCTCGTCATTTACAGATTTTAGTACGACTTTATACTCTTCATTCTTTCTATCTGTCTTCAAAGCTATATCTGTTTGAATACGCATGGATGTAAGTGGTGTTTTCAGCTGATGTGATGCATCTGCACTAAATCTTTTTATTTGTGCGAAAGATGTCTGCAGGCGTGAGAGCATTTTGTTGAATGTTTTAGCTAATTGTGCAAACTCATCGCCATTATCAGTATATGGTATCCTTTTATCCAAATCCGTGATGGAGATGTGTTCTGCTGTCTCTATTATTGTATTCATGGGCTTTATGATATCTTGAAGCATTTTATATAAAATAACAAGTATTATAAAGATAATTAAAGGGTCCCCCATTAACATTTTCTCTATAATTTCATTAAGTTCAATTTTTTCGGCTCTAGTTGTTGTTCCAATTTGTAAAACATAATCTCTTTTTCTAAAAACTTTAGTGGAGTATATTATAAAATCATACTTCGATACATTTTCAAACTTTGCCTCTACAATAGTGCTTTGCTGTGAAAATTTATATCTTGGAAATTCAAAATTTTTCATATTTGCTGATTTCAGTACAATTTTGTCTTTGTACCTAGCTTGAATATAAACATTGTCTATGCTAAATTTATACTTATGTGAAGCAAATTTCATACTATTTTTTAAATTTTTGCCTTCTATGTCATCTACTATAACATCTCTAGATATACTTTTTAAAGCTTTTATAGTATCCTCTCGATAATCTTGCTTTGCTGAGTAATACAATACGGCATTAAAGAAAAAAACACCTATGATAGATATGGCACTATAAGCAAAAAAGATTTTAAATTTTATACTTTTGATTTTATTAAATATCATCTATTTTATATCCGATTTTTCTAATAGTTTTTATCAATTTTTTAGATTGGTTTTTATCAATTTTACTTCTTAAGTGATGTACTAAAACTTTTATAATACTCTCAGAAATAGTTTCGTCCTGCCACAAATGTGTAGTAATTTTTTTTATGCTCACCACATGCCCATGATTTTTCATCAAAATCTCTAAAAGTTCATACTCTTTAGTGGTTAATCTTATCTCTTTTTCGCCTCTTTGAACTTTTCTGCTCGAAACATTAAAAGCTAAATCGGAAACTTTTAAAATAGAATCATGCTGTAATTTTCTTCGCCTAACTAAAGCATGTATCCTTGCTAACAGCTCATCAAACGAGAAAGGTTTAGGCAAATAATCATCTGCTCCACAATTTAAACCCTCTACTCTATCTCGAATATCGCTTTTTGCACTAAGCATCAAGATAGGAGTATTGACGCTATTTTTTCTTGCAATTACACAAAGTTCAGTACCACTTAATACAGGAAGCATCCAATCCATAATGATTATGTCATAAACATTTTGCCTAATTTTTGCAAGACCCTCAGCCCCATCATTTGCCACATCAACAATAAAAGACTCTTCAACCAAACCATTACTTAAATATTGAGCTATGTTTATATCATCTTCTACTATTAAAATATTCACGCGTGATACTCCGTTGTTAAAATCATTAAAATACTTTTCTTAGATATATGTATAACATTATTCATATATAAAACCACTTATAAATCTATCCAAAACATCCTTGACATCTATGTCAAGTTCGCCTTGCGTGTTTAGCCAGTGCTCGATATAGCCCATAGAAAATGAGTTGAAAACATATGCTACTTGCAAAAAATCTAACTCTTTTGAGACACCGTGTTTGTTTGCCAATCTCTCAAACTCAAGTTTCAAAAATTCATATATCGGCTTGGCTAATTTTTCCTGTTTTGTATTCATCTTGGAAAAAAAGAGCGGGTCCCCCATAACAGGAGATTCAAAAACCTTTCTTTTGCTTTTAAATGTAGAAAATTTCATATTTAGATAGACAAGAAGTCTATCTTCAGGAGACTCTACATGTAGACACTCTTTTTGCAGTTTATCGAAAAATAGCCTTATCTGAAAACTTACATATTCATAATAGATATTTTCTTTAGAGCTAAAAAGTTTATATAACTGCCCCACCGATATATCGCATTTTTTTGCCAAATCGCTCATCTTGATATTTTCAAAACCAATCTCTTCAAAATAAGAACTAGCTTCCTGCAAAATCAACTCTTTTTTCAAATCTTTCACTTTTGATGCAATTTTTTGTTTCATATTATCCACCAAATACTTTATATTTTTGCTAATTATAAAAGAAATATACTTAATTAAGAATAAGTTTATAAAAAAGTGAATATAATTCACATTTAGATTTCTTACATAACCCCTTGTAGCCTCAGAGAAACTAGAAGTGGTAAGATTGTGCAAAACCTTTTTTTGAGTCATAGCCAAAGCTATGGCGATGAAAAGTTTTGTGCAAGATTGCTACTTCTAGTTTCTCCCTACGGGTAACTCATAGATAAGCCTGAGGCTTCGTTAGTTCATCTCATCCGTAGCTTTGGCTACGCAAGAGATAAACTGCCTCGCTCAGACATATCTATGAGTTACTGAGAATGCAAGGGGTTATATAAGAAATCTAGTAAATTTTTTGGAGCTTTTATGAAAAAAATTGGAACTATTTTTATCGTTTTATTGATACTGTTTTTTGGCTATGAGGCATTTGTATATCTAAAGTATAGATCAGCCAATGCTGTCAGTGACGCTGCTTTTGTTAAGAGTGACTCTATAACTATGCTTAGTTTTAAGGTTAGTGGCAAGATAATCAAGACCGCTAAAAATGAAGGTGATAGCGTAAAAAAGGGTGAAGTTGTAGCAAAAATCGATGCTACGGACTTTTTAAATGCCAAAGAGCAAATCTCAAATGCCATAAAAGCGACTATAAAAAGCAAAGAGGCGCTTGAGGAAAAACTAAAAAGAGTAGGCAGCGAACTTGATATAAATGAAAAGATAGCAAAAAACAATATCGACTCATACAAGCAAAAAATCGCAGCTATAAGACTCTCTATAAAAGCAAACAGAACTAAACTAAAAAAACTAGAACTAGATAAAAAAAGATATAAGAAGATGCTAAAACAGAAGCTTATATCTAAAAATAGTTATGAAAAAGTATCGACTGCGGCAAATTCACTAAGAGATATGATACTATCTGCCAAAAAAGATCAAACTGCGGCAACATTGAACTTAAAAAATGTCCAAAATGCACTCACTCTCTCAACTATAAAAAAACAACAAACAAAAGAGATACAAAAGAGTATAGAATCACTTGAACTAAAGATAAAATCAATGCAAAATCAACTTCAAGAGGTAGATAATAAGATTGGCTACTGCACACTAAAAGCACCATTTAGCGGGCGAATTGCCAAAAAGTTTATAAATGCGAATAGTGTAGTCAGAGCAGGCTACCCTATATACTCAATAGTCGATCCAAAAGCTCTACATGTAGAGGTGCTTTTATCTGAGAAAAAGTTAAAAGGCGTTAAAGTAGGAGATAGTGTAAGTGTCAAGATAGATGCACTAAATAACAGAGAATTTAAAGGCGAAGTCCAAAGCATACTGCCAACTTCTGCTTCAACATTTTCGCTCATCCCAAGAGATATCGCAAGTGGTGAATTTACAAAACTTGACCAGAGGTTTACTATAAGAATCAAACTTGAAAAGACCAAAGATCTACTTATCGGTATGAGTGCAAATATAGCTATAAAAAGATCAAAATAGATGCAAAAACAGAGTTGGGATATCACCACCAAAGAGCGTGTCATCTTTAGTATCATTGTCATGACGGGAGCTTTCATGGCGATACTAGATACCACTGTGGTTGATGTGATTGTACCAAAACTCACGGGTCCACTCTCAAGCGATATGTATGGGGTTCAGTGGATTATCACTAGCTATATGATTGCCGCTGCCATCGCACTTTTGATCACAGAGTACCTCATCAAAAGATTTGGAGCAAAATACATCTTCATCTCTGGAGTTGCACTATTTACACTCTTTTCACTTATGTGCGGGATGTCAGATAGCCTTACTTTTATCATCTTTGCGAGGATTTTTCAAGGTGTTGGCGAAGCACTTATCATGGTCACAAGCCACATAATGATCTTTTCATATTTTCCGCCAAAAAAGCAGGGTTTTGCTATGGGTATCTATGGACTAGGTGTTAGTTTCGCACCAGCTCTTGGACCTACTATCGGAGGGTATTTGACAGAGTATTATAGCTGGAGGATGGTTTTTTTCATCAATGTTCCAGTCGGACTTCTTCTTACCACGGCAGGGTTGATGTTTTTACCAAAAGAGTTAAATCTCAAAAAGATAAATTTCAACTTTTTCAGCTTCTTTTGGATAGCAGTTGGTACTATTTCCATCCTCATAATGCTCTCAAAAGGTCAGCAGCGAGGCTGGATGAACGACTCACTCATCGGAGCACTCTTTTTTATCTCAATCATAGGTTACCTCATATACATACTAAGCGAAATGTACTCCAAACACACGCTCATAGACTTTTCGCTTTTCAAAAATCCAACTTTTACAAATGGTATCTTAATCTACTTTTTTATCCTAGGCTTTGGGATGTACCAATACTTCTACCTGCTCCCGGTTTACTATGAACATATAAAGATGTTACCTACTTTGGACGCTGGTATATCAGTCTTTGTATTTGCTGTTTTCATTGGAGTCTTTTCGCCAATCGCCGGTATGCTCTCAGACAAGCTAGGTGCAAAAACCGTGGTAGCGATGGCTACGATTGTTTATGTTTTGACATCATTTTTTATACTTCCTACGCTCAACTACTACACACCATTGGTACAAGCTCAACTTCTTACTATCCCTTTTGGAATCGGTATGGGACTATTTTTTGCTCCTGTTACAGTTTTGCTTTTGCAAAATGTTCCAAAAGAGAAGGGAGAGTTGGCTATCGTTCTTATGGATTATGTGAGATTTGTCGGTGGAAGTTTTGGAACCGCACTTGCGACAAACAATATGGAGTATTTTAAAAATATCAACTTTTTGCATATGAATGAACTGCAAAACAGTGCTTTTGTGATGCAATACATCCAAAACTTTCAAAACTTTTTAGGCATATCAAAAGATTTGGCATATGCCTCTTTTGGAAGATATGAGACATTTATGAGCTACAACTATGGCTTCTCGTCAGTCTTTTCAAGTGCAGCTATCTGGGGAGCTATCGGCTCTGTTTTTACTGCTCTTTTGTTTGTAAAATTTAAACCTTTAAAGGAAAAAAATTGAAAAAATATATATTTTTATTGTTACCTCTGTTTTTGTATTCGGCAAATTTTAGTGATTTGATTAAGAGTGTCGATAACAATCTGCTTGTAAAATCAAAACAAGAACAGAGCAAAGCCCTAAAAAAACTTTTAAGCGCAAAAAAGGCAAAAAATTATCCATCTGTTGATTTTCATCTAAAAGCAGTTAGGCTGTATGATACTCCGACTACAACTCTACATATACCTGGACTAAATCATCCTCTTCCTGTTGGAACCAGAACAAATCTAGATGCAAGTATCGCTGTAACATATCCGCTTTTTACAGGATATGCCATAACCAACTCTATCCAAATCGCTAAACTAAAACTCATAAAAAACAGACTTGAAACAAAAGAGTTAAAAAGAGAGTTATACCTAAAAATCGCTTCACTATATAGTGGAATTTACTCACTAAATCAAGCCATAAAAGCAAGCAACGAAGCAAAAACAGCGATAGAAAAATCATACAAAAAAGCAAAAGGACTCTATGACAATGGTTTTATAAATATATCGAACTTATATAAAATCGAAGCACAAAAATACGAAATCATCTCATCTATAACATCATACAAAGAGCAAAAAAACTCTTTAATAAATGATATTTTATATATAACCAATATGAAAGTAGATGTGAAAAAATTGCCAAACTTTACTGTTTCTAAAAAAGATTTGATACCCACGGCGCTTAGTCAAAGAGCAGATATAAAAGCGATAAAAACACAACTCAAAATTGACAGCAAAGATATAGCGTTGGCAAAAAGCAAATACTACCCAAATATCGCCATTTTTGGAGCTATAAAAAGGCAAGGAGATGACTTAAGCCTAGATGGGAATGGATTTTCAAATGCAGACCAAAGCTACATAGGAGCAACGCTAAATTATAACATTTTTGATGGAGGAGAAAAAAGTGGCGAAAGACAAGCAGCATTAGCGAAAAAAATAGCTAGAAAACTCTACTTTGCCGACTACCAAAGAGGCGTAATCAAAAACATAAAAAATGCACTCTCAAGACTAAAATCACTAAAATCTCAACTAAAAGCAGCAAACAAACAAGTCGAAGCTAGCGAAAGTTACTATAAACTGACAAGCGGAAGGTTTGAAAACTCCCTAGCAAGTGGAGATGAACTAAGTAGAGCCATAGCTGAACTTGCAAAAACAAAAGCAAAAAAAGAGGATATAAAATCAAAAATCTTTTTACAATATGCTCAAATATCATTAATGGCAGGAAACAACTATTTTCTTAGAAAACTATAGAGTTGTCTTAGCCTGTGGATTGGTGCTTGAGATATAAAAAGACCTGTCAGTATCACGCCTGAGGCTAGAAATTGAACAAATTTTAGCCTCTCTCCTAAAAGAATATATGCTGCGATGACCGCAAAAATCGGTATCAGATTTATAAACACAGATGCTTTGCTCGCTTCGATGCGACCAAGTGCAAAATTGAACATCCCATATCCACCTAGCGTTACAACCACTCCAAGATACAGAGTCCATAAAAATGCACTTTGAGTTATGTGCATCTCCATCGTATTGTACTCATAAATCGCAAAAGGCAAAAAGAAAATCGCTCCCACAAAAGCTTGGATAGCAGTCAAGAACAGAGGTGAAAATTTAGCACTCAAATGTCTAGCAGATATGGCATATCCCGCACCGCAAATCATCGCCAAAAACTCTAGCGTATTGCCAAGAAGCGGGTTTATAGCATTTGCATCACTGCTAGCGCTAAGACTCAACCAAATAGCTCCCATGACGGCTAGAACAGCGCCGAGTATCACTCTTTTTGTTATCACCTCTTTTAGTATAAATCCCGCACCAACAGCTGTGATTAAAGGCATCATAGAAGTGATGATTCCAGCTTGTGCGGCAGAGGTATTTTGGAGTGCCTTGGCTTCAAATATGAAGTACATGCAAGGCTCAAAAAGCGTCATAACGGCTATGTATTTTAAATCTTTTTTAGTAAAACTTAGTTTTGTAAATTGTTTGATAAAATAGACGAAACAAAGACTAGCAAACAGCATCCTGCCAAATATCACACTCATCGGACCTAGCGGACCGATAGCTGACTTCAAAGCCACAAACGAACTAGCCCAAACCATCATAGCAACAACCAATGCTCCAACCCCAAGCCAATCAATATCTTTTTTAACCACAAATTCTCTTTTTTGGTGGAATTGTAACATAACTTTAAGAAAAATTGTTATACACTTTGTTATACACTAGGAAAGGTGGGTATAATGTTAGCCGTAAGACTACCTGAAAATTTAGAAAGAGAGCTTACTAGAGTCACAAAAGGACTGGCAAAAACCAAAACTGATGTTGTTAAGGAAGCGCTGATACTATATTTTAAAACAAAAACTACAGAACTAGATAAAAGCTCCTACAAACTTGGTCAAACTCTCTTTGGAAAGTATGGAAGTGGGAGAGATGACTTATCCACAACTTATAAACAAAAACTAAAAGAGAAACTCAATGCGAAACACGATACTCATAGATAGTGGTCCGCTTATCGCTCTATTTGACAAAAATGATAGATATCATAAGTCTGTGCTTGAGTTTTTAAAGAACTATAACGGCAGACTGCTAAGCAGCTGGGCAGTTTTGACTGAAGTTTCGCATATGTTAGACTTTCATCTTCAAGTACAAATTGATTTTCTAAAATGGGTTCACACCGGCGGTCTTTTTATTTATAATATAGAGCAAAATGAATTAAAACATATCTACACACAGATGGAAAGATATACAAATGTACCCATGGATCTGGCAGACGCTACACTTTTATATATAGCGCACAAAGAAAAAATCACTAAAATAGCGAGCATAGATAGTGATTTTGACATATATCGCACTCTAAAAAGTGGTTTTTTAACAAATGTATTAAGATAAAATTATTGGAGAAATTATGGATATAACAACACCACAAGAAGCTTTGGATTTGATAGAAAAAAGAGGCATAAAACGGATCAAACTTGCCACTACAGACATAGATGGAATTTTACGAGGTAAGTATATCAATAAAGAAAAATTCAAATCTGTGCTTCAAAGCGGACTTGGCTTTTGTGATGTTATATTTGGCTGGGATAGCAGAGATGAACTATATGCAAAAGAGTCTATAACTGGCTGGAATGACGCATTTCCTGACGCTTTGGGGCATATAGATATCTCTACATGTAGAGAGTTGCCACTCGAAAAAGATACTATCCTCTTTTTGGTTGATTTTCAAAAGGGAGGTAAGCATAAGGATGTTTGCCCTAGAACTCTTTTAAAAAAGATGATTGATGAAGCAAAAGAGATGGGTATAAATTTTTCAGCAGCTGCTGAATTTGAATTTTTTCTTTTTAATGAAAGTCCAAAAAGTGTACGAGAAAAAGATTATAAAAACCTAGAGACTTTTACGCCAGGTATGTTTGGGTATTCACTACTTAGAAACAGTGTTCATTCCAACTTTTATGAAGAGTTACTTGAACTTTGTGAAGAGATGGATATGCCCATAGAGGGACTTCACACTGAAACAGGACCCGGTGTCATAGAAGCGGCATTGTATTATGATAAACTCTTAAAAGCGGCAGATAAAGCTGTTCTTTTCAAGACTTTTACTAAAGTTTTGGCCCAACAAAATGGCTTAATGGCAACATTTATGGCAAAATGGTCAAACAAATACCCTGGACAATCGGGACACTTGCATTTATCGGCACAAAATAGTGATGGAAAATCTATATTTTATGATCAAAACAAGAAAAACAGTATCTCAGATGAGATGCGTTGGTTTATAGGAGGGCAGCAAAAACTGATGCCAGAACTTCTAGCGATGATATCCCCAACTTGCAACTCATACACGAGATTGATTCCCGGTTTTTGGGCTCCAACGCAAGCTACATGGGGAGTAGATAACCGAACATGTGCTTTACGAGCCATAACAGGAGAAGCAAAATCACAAAGGGTAGAGTATAGAGTAACCGCAGCAGATATAAACCCATACATAGCACTAAGCGCTGCTGTTGGAAGTGGAATCTGGGGTATAAAAAATAGAATCGAACCAACTAAGCCGATAGATGGGAATGCCTATGAGCAAAAACTAGAAGATGAGTTTTCATTTCCACGCACACTAGGAGATGCAGCTAGAAGATTGAAAAAATCAACTATTGCTAGAGAGATTTTTGGTGATGTTTTTATTGACCATTACGCAATGACAAGAGAGTGGGAAGAGAGTGAACAGTTAAAAGCGATAACAGACTGGCAGTTAAGCAGATATTTTGAGATAATTTAAAAGTACGAAGGAAAATAGATGAAATTTAAAACAATCACACCGATAGATGGTACTGTTTATCAAGAGCTAGAGTATAACACTCTAGAAGATACAAACAACACACTAGAGATGGCTAAAAAAGCACAAAAAGAGTGGGCTAACAAACCATTGCAAAAAAGAGTAGAGTATATACAAAAATTTATAGACTCGATAGTTGCCAAAAGTGAAGATATAGCAGTAGAGCTCGCGTATCAGATGGGAAGACCTGTCTCTTATGGAGTCTTGGAGATGCGAGGATTGAGAGAGAGGGCAGAGTATATGCTTAGCATTGCAGAAGATTCTCTAAAGCCCTTTTATCCTGAAAAAAAGAGTGGATTTGAAAGATATATTTTAAAGGAGCCTTTAGGTATTGTAGCAGTGCTTAGTCCTTGGAATTATCCATTTTTAACATCCATAAATGTCATAGTTCCTGCCCTTTTAGCTGGAAATGCTGTTATATTGAGGCACTCCACACAAACTCCATTGGTAGCTCACAGATATAAAGAGGCTTTTGATGAGGCTGGTTTGCCTGGTGGACTTTTTTCATATCTTCATCTTCAACATAGTGACGCTTCAAAATTTATGGCTGATTCTAGGGTTGATGGAGTTTACTTTACAGGCTCGGTTAAGGGTGGATATGAAGTTCAAAAGGCAATCGTAAATAAATTTATCCCTTGTGGCCTAGAACTTGGAGGCAAAGACCCTGCGTATGTCAGAGCTGATGCAAATATAGACTATAGTGCCGAAAATCTTGTAGATGGTGCTTTTTTCAACTCGGGACAATCATGCTGTGGAATAGAGAGGATATATGTACACGAAGATGTGTACGATGAGTTTATCGAAAAATTTGTAAAGATAACAAAAGAGTATAAACTTGGAAATCCATTGGAGAAAAGCACAACACTTGGACCTATGGTCAAAACAGGTGCTGCAAATTTTGTCAGAGAGCAGATAAAAGAGGCACTAGATAAAGGTGCGGTATCTTTGGTAGAAGAATCACTATTTCCAAACTCCAAAGAGGGAACACCATATCTTGCTCCGACCGTTCTAGTTGGGGTTGACCACACCATGAGAGTGATGAATGAAGAGAGTTTTGGTCCTGTAGTAGGTATCATGAAAGTATCGAGTGACGAAGAGGCACTGGAGCTCATGAACGACAGCGACTATGGACTGACCGCTTCTATCTGGTCAAAAGATATAAATGCAGCTAGAGAATTATCTACAAAGATAGAGACAGGAACAGTATATCTAAACAGATGTGACTATCTTGATCCAGCCCTTGCATGGACAGGAGTCAAAGAGACAGGCAGAGGTGTAACTCTCTCTGCATTTGGATTTGATCATGTCACAAAACTAAAATCAATTCATTTTAAGGAAATATGATCATGATACAAACTACAAATTGGAACTATCCTACTACGGTTTGGTTTGGAAAAGAGAGAATTCAAGAGATAGACAAAGCTTTACTTCAACTAAATATCAAAAATCCACTTATAGTTACAGATGATGCTTTGGTAAAATTGCCGATCATGCAAGATTTGCTAGATGCACTAAATGCCAAGGGTATCCCCTTTACTGTTTTTAGTGATGTGCAACCAAATCCAACTGGCGAAAATGTACAAAATGGAGTAGAGGTTTACAAAAAAAACAGAAATGACGGCGTTATAGCTTTTGGAGGCGGAAGCGCACTTGATGCTGGCAAAACTATCGCTTTTATGTCTGGTCAAACTCTTAGTGTTTGGGATTTTGAAGATGTTGGAGATAATTGGAGCCAAGCAGATGAAAATGGTATAGCAAAAACCATAGCCATTCCAACGACCGCCGGAACTGGCTCAGAAGTTGGAAGAGCTACGGTTATAACTGACAGCATAAATCACGCTAAAAAGATCATATTTCATCCAAAAATGCTACCTTCTATCGTCATACTTGATCCAGTTCTAACTTACAACTTACCAAAACGAATAACGGCATGGACTGGCATAGATGCACTTGTTCACGCCATCGAGGCATATTGTGCTCCAGGATTTCACCCTATGGCTGATGGAATCGCGATGGAAGCCATAAGACTCATCAAAGAGAATCTCATAGTAGCATATAAAGAACCACATAATGAAAATGCAAGAGCCTACATGCTGGTTGCTGCGATGATGGGAGCAACTGCATTTCAAAAAGGCTTGGGCTCAGTCCACTCCATAGCTCATCAATTAGGAGGTCTGTTTAATACTCCTCACGGTTTGGCAAACTCTATCATTTTGCCTTATGCACTACAACAAAACGCAGATGTGATTGAAGAAAAGATGGTAAAACTGTGTAATTTTTTAGATATCAAAAACCCATCTACTAAAAGTTTTATAGAGTTTATACTCTCTTTAAGAGAACTTTTGGAGATACCTCACACATTGAAAGAGGCAGATATAAGTAACGAAAGAGCAAAAGAGATAGGAGAGTTAGCATACAAAGACCCATCAACTGCGACAAATGCAAAAAGTGTTGATGCAAAAGATTTGGAGATGCTGTTTTTAGCCGCATACAGAGGCGACTTGAATCTATGAGCTTTTTAAAACTAGCGATTTTAGCCCTCATAGTGATCTTTGCATTTAACTATTTTAACAATCAAGAAGATAGCTATGATGGCACTCTATCTTTGCCGATAAATACAAAAATAGTAGCTTTTGGCGATAGTATCACTTTGGGAAACGGGGTAGATAGTAGTAAAAACTACCCCTCATTGCTCTCGGATTTACTCCAAAGCGAAGTCATAAATGCCGGAGTAAGTGGAGAACTAACCAAGCAAGGGTTAGAGAGACTTCCTGGCGTCTTAAAAAGATATAAGCCTCAGATTTTGATCATTTGCGAGGGTGGAAATGACTTAATGAGAAGCAAAAAGTTTGACTCCATCAAAGCAAATCTTGCAAAAATGATAGAGATAGCACAAAAGCAAAAGATATTTGTCGTCCTAGTTGGCGTTCCCTATCTCGAATACCTTAGGTTTAGTACGGCAGATTTTTATGATGAGTTGGCTCAAAAATATAATATACCGATAGATGATACTTCACTAGAAAAGATAGAGAATGATGACTCCTTAAAAGTAGATCAAGTTCATCCAAATGCTAAAGGATACAAAATTTTAAGTAACTCTTTAGCAGATATCATAACACAAAATTATACACCTAATTTTACATATTGAAAAAACTTTTTTAAGCTAAAAGCTTATTTTAAGTTATCTTAGCATAAAATAAGATGATTTTTGTCTTATTTGACAAAATAACCCTCAAGGAGATTTTATGTTAGAGATTAGATGGCATAGTCGAGCTGGTCAAGGTGCTGTAACTGGTGCTAAAGGATTAGGCGATGTGGTTGCAAATACTGGCAAAGAGGTTCAGGCATTTGCATTTTATGGTTCAGCAAAACGAGGAGCTGCTATGACAGCTTACAATAGAATTGATGATAAACCTATCATAAATCATGAAAAATATATGGTTCCGGATTATGTTCTTGTGATAGATCCTGCTCTTGCCATCTCAGCTGACATAACAGCCCATGAGAAAGAGGAGACAAAGTACATCATAACCACGCATCTTCCAAAAGAGGAACTGCTTAAATTAGTACCAAAATTACAAGGTAAAGAGGTCTATACGGTTGATTGCATGAAGATATCTATGGAAACCATAGGCAGAGCTATACCAAATACTCCTATGCTTGGGGCTTTAATGAAGGTATCTGGAATGTTTGACATAGAGTACTTTAAAAATGCGATGCTTAAAGTTTTAAGCAAATTTCCACAAAAAATTATAGATGCAAATATGACTGCGATAACCCGCGCATACAATGAAGTGAAATAGAAAGGTAAAAGATGGAATACAAAGGATGGGATCAGGTTGAAGTCGGGGCAGTTGTTCCTTCATTTGCAGATACAAGCTGCGATATCGTCGACCTAAAACAAGAAGATAGAAATTATGCTCAAACAAACTCCTACACAGCTAGTGTTGCTGATTGGAGAGTTTTTAAACCGGTTTTTAGTAAAGATAGTTGTATAGATTGTCAAAATTGCTGGGTATTTTGCCCTGATACTGCGATAGTCGCTAGAGATAAAAATATGCTTGGAATTGATTATGATCATTGTAAAGGTTGTGGAATTTGTGCAGAAGTTTGCCCTACAAATCCAAAATCACTCATAATGTTCAGCGAAAATGTTGATAATGACACAGTACTATCTCAGTGGCCTGAGAAAAAGAAGAAGGAAAAGTAATGGCAGAAAAATTAGAATTGCAAGAGGTAGAAGTTTGGGACGGCAATATGGCGTTTGCCCAAGCTATGAGACAAGCTCAAATAGATGTAGTAGCGGCATATCCGATAACTCCATCAACTCCGACAGTGCATGGATATGCTAAATTTTTAGCAGATGGCTATATAGATGGAGAATTTGTCTTAGTTGAAAGTGAGCATGCAGCTATGAGTGGATGTGTAGGTGCAGCAGCAGCAGGTGGAAGAGTCGCAACTGCTACAAGTTCTCAAGGTTTTGCTTTGATGATAGAGGTTCTGTATCAAGCAAGTGGCATGAGACTACCTATCGTTTTAGGTTTGGTAAATCGTGCTTTAGCATCTCCGCTAAATGTAAATGGTGATCACTCTGACATGTATCTTGGAAGGGATGCTGGATGGATCATGATAGACGCATTTAATGCGCAAGAGGCTTATGACCTTATGCTTATGGGTTTTAAAATCGCTGAAAATATGGGCGTTAGACTGCCTGTTATGGTAAATCAAGATGGCTTTATCACTTCTCATACAGCACAAAATGTAAAACCACTTCAAGATGAGGTAGCTTACAATTTCATAGGCGAGTACAAAGAGGTAAATGCTATGCTTGACTTTTGCAAACCTGTTACTTACGGTGCGCAAACTGAAGAGGATTGGCATTTTGAATTTAAAGCAAAACAGCATAAAGCTTTGATGGACTCTTCCAAAGTCATAAAAGATGTTTTTCAAGAGTTTGAAACACTAACAAAAAGAGCTTATAAAAGTGTCGAAAGCTACATGATGGATGATGCAGAAGTAGCGATAGTAGCTCTTGGAAGCACTGTTGAGAGTGCTGTGCAAGCTGCTAAGGATTTAAGAGAAAGCGAAGGCATCAAAGCTGGAGTTGTAGCAACTAGAGTAATAAGACCATTTCCTTTTGAAGAGGTACAAAGTGCCTTAAAAGGCGTCAAAGCTATAGCAACACTAGATCGAAGTGCTCCTGGTGGAACACTTGGAATGCTATACAATGAAGTAAGCGCTAGCATGTATCAGAGTGAGCACAGACCTGTTATAAGCAACTATATATATGGTTTAGGCGGAAGAGATATGACCCAAAAAGAGCTAAAAGAGATATTTAGTGACACAAAGAAAAATGCAGATGCCGGCAAACTGGTAACACCATTGCAGCAATTTAGTGGATTAAGAGGCCCTAAGCTCTCTTTTTTCAATTAGGAGTAGTTAAATGAGTAAAATTATAAAAAATTTAAAACAATTTTCAACATCAAATGATAGATTTGAAGGTGCTCACCTTTTATGTCCTGGATGTGCGCACTCCATCATAGTAAGAGAGCTTTTAAACTGTACTGATGACAATCTAGTCATAGCAAATGCAACAGGCTGTTTAGAGGTTTGTACTGCGGTTTACCCTCATACTTCATGGGATGCTTCTTGGATTCATATAGGGTTTGAAAATGCTGCCACAGCAGCAAGCGGAGCGGAAGCGATGTATAAAACCCTAAAAAGAAAAGGCAGACTCAAAGACCCAGATAAACCGGTCAAATTTGTCGCTTTCGGTGGAGATGGTGCTACTTACGATATAGGATTTCAATTCTTAAGTGGGGCTGTTGAGAGGGGTCATGACTTTACATATATCTGTTTAGACAATGAAGTCTATGCAAATACAGGTGGACAAAGAAGTAGTTCGACTCCAAGAGGCTCAAGCACTACAACTACACCTGCTGGAAGAGTGAGTTATGGAAATAAAAAATTCAAAAAAGATATGGTTGCCATCATGGCAGCTCATGGTGCTCCTTATGTTGCTCAAGTCGCTCCAAATAAATGGAAAGATATGGTTAAAAAGTATCAAAAAGCTCTCGCAACCGAGGGACCTGTCTATATAAATGCCATGAGTGCTTGTACAACTGAGTGGAAATTTCCATCACAAGACACTATAGATGTGAGTGATTTGGGAACTGATTCACTGGTTTTTCCACTTTATGAGATAGAAAATGGACACAAACTCACTATCACATACAGACCTAGAAATATAGTTCCAGTAAGAGACTATCTCGGGGTTCAGGGTAGATTTAAACACTTATTTAAAAAAGAGAATCAACACATCATAGATGAAATGCAAAAAGCAGTTGATCTAAAATGGGAACTGCTTCAAAGAAGAGAAGAAGCAGGCATATAAAAATCTTGAGATGATAGAAAAATCTATCATCTCAACTCTCCATAGTTACAAATCTACACACTTATATACATAATTTTTACATATTTCACTACTTGCTACGATAATGCTATTTTAATCAACTAAAATTTAATTACAATATTTTACAAAGGAGAAGCGATGGACAATAGTGCTGCACAGGCTTATTGGAAAGAGAATATTACCACTATATTAAAACTTTTAGTTATCTGGTTTGTAGTCTCTTATGGATGCGGAATCATCTTTATAGATGAGTTAAATTCCATAACATTTGGTGGTTTCAAACTAGGATTTTGGTTTGCTCAACAAGGCTCAATATATGTATTTGTAATTCTTATTTTTGTATATGCAAAAATGATGGAAAGAATTGAAGAAAAATACGATGTACACGAATAAAAAAGGATAACAAAATGGAATTACAAAACTTAATTTATCTATTTGTCGGTCTCTCATTTGCGCTTTACATCGGTATAGCCATTTGGGCAAAGGCCGGCTCAACTAAGGAATTTTATATAGCAGGTGGTGGTGTCCATCCGGTATTGAACGGCATGGCAACTGGAGCTGACTGGATGAGTGCGGCTTCATTTATCTCTTTGGCAGGAATTGTTTCCCTAAAGGGTAGTGATGGTGGTGCATATCTCATGGGTTGGACTGGTGGATATGTACTTTTGGCTATGCTTTTAGCGCCATATCTTAGAAAATTTGGAAAATTTACAGTTCCTGATTTTATAGGTGATAGATACTACTCTGATTTTGCTAGAGCTGTTGCCGTAATTTGCGTTATATTTATATCATTTACTTATGTTGCTGGTCAGATGAGAGGTGTTGGAATCGTATTTTCACGATTTTTACAGGTAGATGTAAATATGGGTGTATATATAGGTATGTTTATAGTATTTATATATGCGGTTCTAGGCGGAATGAAGGGTATAACATATACTCAAGTTGCCCAATACTGTGTGATGATTTTTGCTTTTACAGTACCTGCAATTTTTCTTTCACTTCAAGTTACAGATACTTTCTTGCCACAGATTGGACTAGGAGGTAAGATACCATTTGCATTTGATGACGGTGTCAAAATGATAGATAGTGGAACATATCTGCTACATGCACTCGACACTTCCATGACTGATCTTGGCTTTTCAGCTTACACAGTAAGTCACGGGGGTACTTGGAATGTATTTATGCTAACAACTGCTTTGATGCTAGGAACTGCTGGTCTTCCACATGTTATCGTTAGATTTTTTACAACTCCTACTGTAAAAGGCGCTAGAATCAGTGCTGGTTGGGCCCTAGTTTTTATAGCTATTTTATATACTCAAATTCCTGCTGTTGCAGCATTTGCAAGATTGAACCTAATCAAAAATTTACAAAATGTAGATTATGCAAAATTTGTAAAAAATGAGGTTAAAAACAGTGATGGTACGATAAACAGAGGCTCATGGTTCAAAACATGGGAGAACTCAGGTCTTATCGGTTGGAATGACAGAAATGGCGATGGAAAGATACAGATAGCAGCAGGAAAAGCTTTCATGGGCAAAAAAGGCAAACCACATTTTGATGGAAAAACTGGAGCAAACGGAGAGAGACTTACATCAAACCCAGCTCCAAAAGTAAACAAAACATCACAAGAGATGAGAAACAGTGGAAAAATTGAAAATGAAGTCTATCTTGATAGAGATATCATTGTTCTTGCAAATCCTGAAATCGCAGGTCTTCCAAATTGGGTTATAGCAATCATCGCTGCTGGAGGATTGGCTGCGGCACTATCTACTGCAGCTGGATTACTATTAGCAATCTCAACTGCAATTTCACACGATCTTTTAGGTCAGGTTCTTATGAAAGATCCAGAAACAGGCAGATCAAAACTAAGCGAAAAAGCTGAACTCATGGCTGCCCGTCTTGCTGCGATTGTGGCGATCATAGTAGCAGGATATTTAGGCATAAATCCTCCTGGATTTGTGGCTCAAGTTGTTGCATTTGCATTTGGATTGGCTGCAGCTTCATTTTTTCCTGCCATAATACTTGGTATATTTTATAAAAAAATGAATAAAGAGGGGGCGATAGCTGGTATGCTAGCAGGACTCATCTTTACATTTGGATATATAGTATATTTTGTTTTCATGGGTGGAGACAAGGCTGATTATCTATGGGGTATAGCTCCAACAGGCATAGGTACCATAGGTATGATACTTCACTTTATAGTAGCTATCGTTGTGAGTTCAATAACTCCACCACCTCCAAAACATATACAAGAGTTGGTAGAGAGAATCAGAATCCCAAGAGGAGCAGGAAGCGCTTCAGCTCATTAAAATATTTTGGTTGGTACAATACATGTACCAACCAAATCTCGCAAAAAGGTATAACATATGAGCCTATACAACCAAGAATCTTTTATAAAATCCATCCATCCGTTTGAAATGTTAACTCAAAATGAATTAGAGCAAATCATAAACTCTCTAAATATAACCTACTATAAAAAAAATGAAACTCTGATATCTAGCGAACAACTACCAAACAAACTTTTCATAATAGTCAAAGGCGAGGTAGGCGAATATAGTGGCAATGAACTCATAAAAGTATATGGGGATTCAAATATATTTGATACAAACTCTTTGATTTATAACAAGACAGAGGATTCATTTGTCGTTCTTGAGGAGCTTATCTGTTTTGAATTAGATAAAAAAATCTTTTTAAAGCTACTTGATGCAAATAGTAATTTTAAAAACTTTTTTATACAGGACTTAGCAGACAAAATACAATCAGCTAAACAAAAAGCTTATAGTAGCGAACTATCTAGCTTTATGGTTGCAAAAGTTTTCGATACATACATCCACTCTCCTTGCATAGTTGATGCTGGCACTCCCATAATGACTTCTCTTAAAAAGATGGTAAAGACAAAAAACAAGTGTATAATCGTAAAAAATGGTACAAACTATGAGTATGGAATCGTAACTGATAGCACTATAAGAAAGTATGTTCTTTTTAATGATTATAGTAAATTTGACCCCATAGGTCCCATCGCATTACATCCAATCATAACTATTGAGTATAGTGAATTTTTATCTGATGCTCTACTTCTTATGACTAAAAACTCCATAAAAAGAGTTGTAGTCATGAGAGATAAAAAAGTATTTGGCATACTAGAGCAGCTGGATCTTTTAAGCTACTTTGCAAACCATTCACACCTAGTATCTGTACAGATCAAAAAAGCTCAAAATATAGAAGAGTTAAAATATGCTTGCTTGGACTTTATAAATATCATCAAAAAACTACACTCAAAAGGCACAAAAGTAGAGTATATTTCGCAACTAATCTCAGAATTAAATGAAAAAGTATATGAGAGACTATATGAGATGATTATACCAAAAACTCTAGCAGATAAAGCCGCTCTTATTGTTATGGGTAGTGAGGGAAGGAAAGAGCAGATTTTAAAGACTGATCAAGACAATGCTCTGATAATTGATGATTTTGAAGATGAAAAAGAGTTTGAGCCATATATGTTAAAATTAAACAAAACTCTCTTAGAGTTTGGTTTTCCAAAATGCGAGGGCAGTATAATGGTCTCCAACCCGTACTGGAGAAAAAGAGCAAAGGATTTTTTATCTGAGATAAAAAGATGGTTGGAGTCTCCTAGCGGAGATGATTATATGCATTTTGCGATATTTTTTGACTCTATTTGTGTTGCAGGGGATAAAAAGTTATTGGAAAATTTAAAACTTGAAATTTTTAAAGAGATAAAAGGCAAAGATGTCATTATGGCAAATTTTGCAAAAGCATCACTTCTGTTCGAGACGCCTATAGGACTTTTTTCAAATCTGAAGACCAAACACAACAAGATTGATGTAAAAAAAGGAGGGATTTTTCCAATTGTCCAAGGCATAAGAAGTCTTGCTTTGGAAAGTCAAATCACACAGACAAATACAGTAAGTAGAATAAAAGAGCTAGTAAAGATGGGCTTACTGGAACAGAGATTTGCAAGTGAACTTATAGAATCGTTTGATACCCTTATAAACCTTAGATTAAAACAGAGATTAAGAGAGTTAAATAGTGATAAAAAAAGCAAAAAAGATATAGTAGATACAAGCAGTCTGAACAAACTCGAACTAGACCTCTTGAAGGATAGTTTTAAGATTGTAAATTCATTTAAAAAATTCATAGCCCACCACTTCAAAACAGATATGGTTAGCTAAATGCTAGATAGGTTTTTTAAGAATAGAGCCAAAAAAAGGTTGAAAGATAAAAAATTTTTATCTCTCTTTGATCCTGTTCCAAGCAAGGATATAGTGGTATTTGATACTGAAACCACAGGATTAAACCCAAAAAAGGATGAAATCCTATCTATAGGTGCGGTTAAAATTAGAGACAATACAATTTTAACATCTGAAAAATTTGAACTTTTCTTAAAACCGACTAGAGAGATAGACGAAGAGAGTATAAAAATCCACTACATAAGAAATATAGATTTACAAAATGGCGTAGAAGCAAAAATCGCAATAGAAAAATTTCTAAATTTTATACAAAACAGTACTTTAGTGGGGTACTACTTAGAATTTGATGTAAAGATGATCAATAGATATCTAAAGCCACTTTTAGGGATTAAACTTCCAAACAAAATGATAGAAGTTTCACAAATTTATCATAAAAAAAAGAGGAGATCTCAGCCGGAGGGTAGAATTGACTTGAGATTTGACTCCATTATGAAAGATTTGGATCTGCCTATCTTTGGCAAGCATGACGCTCTAAGCGATGCTATAATGACCGCTTTAATCTATATAAAACTAAATAATATCGAGCATATTTGAGACTCTCAGTCATCATTCCAACTTATAACCGTGCAGATTTTATACAGAGGGCTATAGAGTCTGTGTTTACTCAAACCCATAAAGTAGATGAAATTATAGTTGTAAATGACGGCTCAAATGATAATACAGACATTATCTTAGCAACATACAAAAATATAAAAGTCATAAAAACCAAAAACCAAGGTGTCTCGCATGCTAGAAATGTTGGCATAAAAGAGGCTAAAAATGAGTGGATAGCTTTTTTGGATAGTGATGATGAGTGGCAAAAAGATAAAATAAAAAAGCAGATAGATTTTCATCTGCAAAATCCAAAAATCCTCTTTTCTCATAGCGAAGAGAAGTGGATAAGGAGAGGTAAAGAGATAAAGTATCCAAAATCACTAAAGAAACCAAGTGGAGAGTGTTTCTTGCAAAATATCTCTACATGTAGGATTGCGGCAAGTTCCGTAATGATGCACAAAAGCATATTTGAAGATATCGGCTTTTTTGATGAAGGGCTACGAGTTTGTGAAGATTTTGATATGTGGCTTAGAGTTTCACTAAAGTATAAAATAGGACTGCTCAAAGAGAGGCTTATCACCAAATACGCCGGACACCCTCAACTCTCAAGCACTATCTTTGCTATAGACAGGTACCATATATACTCGCTAGAAAAATTCCTTTACTCCAAGTATAAAGACGCAGTAAAAAAAGAGATAATCAAAAAGTGCAACATCTTAGTAAAAGGTGCAAAAAAGCACAATAACTCTGAAATTTTTGAAAAATACTCAAAAATGATAAGGGATATACAGAGCTAAATCCTGCCAAAACCAAAGCAACATAGCGGTAGATAACATTATCAACACAAATGGCCAAACGCCCCTGACTATCTCTGTTATCTTAGCATTTGATATGGCTTGAATGATAAAAAGATTCATACCCACTGGCGGAGTTATGAGTGCAGTCTCTATCAATATAACGAAAAATAGACCAAACCAGATGCCGTCAATCCCCTTTTCTAAAATCGCCGGAAAAAGGACTGGCACCATAATCAAAAGCATAGATAATGACTCCAAGAAAAAACCGACAATCAACAAAACCAAGCCAATAGCAAAGATAAACAGGGTTGGATTTGTTATGTTTTCTATCAAGAGTTCTGAAACATGTTGAGGGATCATATAAAGCGTTATAGCATACGAAAAGACTTTGGCTCCAGCTATAATCATAAATATCATGATAGTAGTCTTAGCAGAGTCATAAACTGCCTCTTTTAGCTTAGAAAAGTTCATCCTACCCATAGAAAAAGTAACTATCATAGAGATAACAAACCCCACTCCCGCACTCTCAGATGGAGTTGCGATCCCTGCATAGATAGAGCCTATAACAGATGATGCTATCAGCACGGTTGGAAAAGCTCTAAGCGTTGCACTATATCTCTGCTTCCAGCTCACTTTTTCTATCGGATGATAGTTTTTACTTATCTTTGAGTAAAGCACGCTATAAGTGATAAAAACAAATATCAAAAAGAGTCCCGGTCCGATTCCTGCTAAAAAGAGCTTTGGAATCGAAGTCTCTGAAATCACCCCATAGATGATAAGTGGAATCGAAGGAGGGATCATAATCCCAAGAGTTCCACCAGCTGCTAAGAGTCCATATACAAAATGCCTAGGATACCCTCTTTTTGTCATCTCTGGAATCGCAACTGTTCCGATAGTCGCTGCCGTTGCTACTGATGAGCCTGAAACTGCAGAAAATATACCGCATGAGAGTATAGTGGCAATTCCCAAACCCCCAGGATAGTGCCCGATCCAGCTCTGCACCGCTTCAAAGAGATCTTTACCCACTTTTGCTTTAAGCAAGATATTTGACATCAACAAAAACATAGGAACAGCAAGCAGTTCAAAACTATCCATTGTCCCATATAGCCGTTGAGGAATCGCATTTAGAGGAAGCGGATAGTATGCTAAAAGCGCAGCTCCTAGCCCAGCCAATGCAAAAGCAACAGGAACTCTTAAAACGAGTATGATTATGAGGATAAAGAGTATAACAAAAGCACTCATCAGACGCTCTCTCTTATCATTTCTAGCTCTTCATTTGGCTCTATTCCCACTGTCCAAACTTTTACTATCTCAGCTACCGCCTGAAAAAATAGTATCAAAAATCCGATCCAGATAGAAGCTTGTGTGAACCACTTTGGAAGTGATAAAAAGGTATCTGTTCTATGTCCTTTCAAAGTAGAATCAAGCCAAATCTCAAAACCATAATATACAGTTATGATGCTAAAACAGATGATAACAAGAAGCGAAAAAGTTTCCAATATCTTTCTCATCAAGGAGTTGTGATCTTTAAAAGCTATATCTATAACGATCATATCTTTGTGTTTCAATGCAAAAGCTATACCGATATAAGTAGCCCAAATCTGGGTAATAGATGATACTTCATCTACCCAGATAGTTGGGCTATCAAACAGATACCTTACGAAAACTTCATAAGTTACTATTATGCCTATAAAGAAAAATAGCCAAGCCGAAAGCTTACCAAAAAACTCTGAAATAGTATCTATAATCTTTATCATATCACTCTTTATAAAAGAGGCTTTAAATGCCTCTAAATGTTTATATTATTTGCCTGCAGCGTCTGCATGAGCTGCATCTATAACTTTGACTGCCATCGGTCCAACTGCTTTTATAAATCTCTGAGTTACCGGCTTTGCGATACTTTGCCATTTTGCTCTCTCTGCTGGAGTCAATCTTACAACATTTATCTTGCTCTCCAACTCTTTAGCTAGTTTTGCCTCGCCATTATAGACTTGATCTCTTAAGTGTTTTTCAACAATAGCCGCAGCATCCATGATGACTTTTTGATTTTTAGCTGAGAGTGAATTGAAAAATTTATTGTTAATAATCGCAACAAACTCTATAACACTATCGTATGAGAGTGTAACATTTTGCATAACTTCATACAATTTTCTACTCTTTACAGCAGAAAGTCCTGTCATACCTACATCAACTGCATGTTGTTGATAAGCCAAAAACTGCTTTGAACCTGACATGATGGTCGGATATCCACCGCACTGTTCAACAGTCCAACCCAAAATCTTTCCGTATGTTCTTACTTTTTTGCCTTTCAAATCAGCTGGAACTCTTATAGGTTTGCCATTGTTTAGATATACATTGTGACTATATGCTTGCCACCACAATACTTTTGCGCCTGTCTCTTTTAAGATATCTTTATCTAGTATAGTTCTCATGTGAGAGCCATTTTTAATCGAAGCTCTAAGCGCTGCTTCATCTTTAAAGAAAAACGGAAGTGAAACCACATCAACCGCCGGAACTGAGCCTGTAAATCTAAGCATCAAAGCAGAACCTGCTTCAACTGCTCCACTACCAACGGCACCTGGAACCTGTTTGTCTTTGTAGAGTTGAGCGGATGGAAATATAACAACTTTTATCTCGCCATTTGTCCCTTTTTCTACTAGTTTTTTAAACTCCAACCAATTTTGACCAAGTGAATGTTTTATAGGCAACTGTAGTGTTACTCTCATCGTTTTTGCCGCATTTAAAGCTTGGCTCATGCCAACCAATACCAAGATACTTAAAAGAATATTTCTTATCTTCATACTTAACCATTTGTAAAAAATTTGTGTAGCTTATCCTACAATAAACTTTTGCAACTTGTCAATATATTTTATATTATTTTAAAATTAAATTGTTAAAAGTTTCAAAAAGTTACATAATTGTTTTAGATAATACCCTCTTCTTCCATCTGCTTTATCTCGTCATCACTAAAGCCTAACATATCTCTATATATCTCTTGGTTACTTTGTCCTAGCTTTAAGCCTGCCCATTTTATAGTTCCAGGAGTCTTGCTAAATTTTGGTATGATTCCTGGTACTTTTAGCTTCTGAGTGTCATCTATCTCAACACTTTTTATCATCTCTCTAGCTTTAAAATGCGGATCACTAAACATATCTTCTACACTGTAAATCTTGCCTGCTGGGATTTGATACTCATCCAAGACTTTAAGCGCATCTTCTATGCTCATAGTTTTCGTCCACTCTTCTATCTGCCCATCAAGATACTTCATATGTTTTGCCCTGCCATCATTTGAAGCAAACTCCTCATTTGAAGCCAAATCTTCTCTATCCATCGCTTCACAAAGTCGCTTAAATATACTATCTCCATTTGCTCCTATGACTACATATTTGCCATCTTTACATAGATATATATTTGAAGGTGCTATTCCGGGAAGCGTACTGCCCGTCCTCTCTCTTATATAGTTGAAGTAGTCAAATTCAGGAACCATACTCTCCATCATGCTAAAGATGGCTTCATATAGAGCTACATCTATGTACTGACCCTCTCCACCTTTTATATCTCTGTGATACAGTGCCATCATCGCACTCATGACGGCATAAACTGCCGATATAGAGTCTCCTATGCTGATGCCTGTACGAACTGGTGGTAGATCTGGATATCCGCTAAGATACCGGATGCCGCCCATAGCTTCACCGATGCTGCCAAATCCGGGTTTGGCGCTATATGGTCCATACTGTCCATAACCTGAAATTCGCACCATTATGATCTCTGGGTTTATCTTTTTTAGATCCTCGTAGCCAATTCCCCACTTTTCCAAAGTGCCGGGTTTGAAGTTTTCTATGATGATATCGACTTCACGAGCGAGTTTTTTTATGATTTCACTTCCCTCTTTGCTTCTTAGATTTAGAGTGATGCACTTTTTGTTTCTGGATTGTACGAACCACCAAAGAGATGTTCCGTCTTTTAAAAGTCGCCACTTTCTAAGTGGGTCGCCAACCTTAGGAGGCTCTACCTTTATGACTTCAGCACCAAAATCCCCAAAAAGCCTGCCTGCAAACGGACCTGCTATGAGGCTGCCTAACTCTAAAACTTTGACTCCGTCAAGTGGTTGTTCTTGCACTATTTTTCTCCTAATTTACAATTATCTACATATGCCATATGGCTTGTTAAGATTGGTTTGATTTTGTTTTTTAATGTTTGAACGACATCTAAAAGTTTCTCTAGCTTCACGCCTGTTTTTATATCCATATTTTCAAGCATATTTACCAAATCTTCACTAGCTATGTTTCCCGCGGCTCCTGGAGCAAACGGGCAACCTCCAAGACCTCCGAAGGCTGATTCAAATCTACTCACTCCGCACTGTAAGGCTGCCAAAACATTTGCAAGCCCCATGCCTCTCGTATCGTGAAGATGCAGAGCAAAATCTACATCTTTAAAATCTTTTTTAAGCTCATTCAAGAGACTATGCATCTGCTTCGGATTTGCTACTCCGATTGTATCGGCTAAAGTGATGCTATCAACCTCTACATGTAGAGCTTTTTTCACCATCCATTTTACCTGTTCTATGCTAATATCGCCCTCATAAGGACAGCCAAAAACAGTAGCAATAGCAAGGTTTATCTTGAGATTTGGTAGGGTATTTTTGAGCTCTTCTAAGCCTTCAAATGATTGTGCAGGAGTTCTTTTTACATTTGCCATATTGTGAGATTCACTAGCAGAGATAACATATGTCACCTCTTTTACATCAAGTTCATAAGCAGCCTTGGCACCAAAAAGATTTGGCACAAGAGCTACAAATTCAACATCTTTGTCGCTATATCTTTGCAAAAGAGTCTGTACAATATCTTTGGCATCTCGCATCTGCGGAATAGCTTTTGGGTGAACAAATGAGGTAATCTCTATCTTCTTAAAATTTGCCTCAATCAGGCTATCTATGATCTGGAGTTTAAGCTCAGTTGGTATCCACTCTTTTATGCTTTGAAACCCATCTCGAGGACCAACTTCTATAATTTGAACACTTTGTGGTAATTTCATATTGTCTCATTTTTAATTTTTTAAGTATTTTATATTTTTTACATGTAATGGTTTTTTACCTGTATTGCTTCCGCATACTGCACATATTTGAGAACTAGGAAACCATTTGTCTATCTTGATAACTGTTTTACCTAGCCAACTTGATTTGTATTCAAGTTGCCTCATAAACTCACTCCATGCTACATCTGCTATGCCTTTGGCTAGTTTTCTATTTTTTATCATACCCTTTACATGTAGAGTTTCTAAACATATAATATCATATTGATTGGTTATCTCGTTTGATATTTTATGCAGATAGTCTTTTCTTTGGTTTGTAATTTTGGTATGAAGTTTTTGAATTTTAGCTTTTTGTTTTTTATAGTTACTGCTTTGAGGTGTTGTGTCTCCTTTTTTTCTGCTATGTTGTTTTTTAGATAATCTTTTTTGAAGTTTTTTTAGTTTTTTTTGAGATTTTATAGTATATTTTTTGTTTTCATATTTTACACCATCACTTGTGATTAGTAAATCAGTTAATCCCATATCTATACCTACTGCATTTTTTGCTTTGATGGGTTTTGGTATGTCTATGCCATCATCAATAAGTATAGATATAAAATATTGGTTATTTTGTCGTGATATAGTTGCTTGTTTTAGTGTTGCATTATCTGGTATATCTCTATGCACTTTGGTTTTTATACCATCTTTTACGAACTTTGGGAAATATACTCTATTGTTAGCAACTTTTATGTTTTGAGGAACGGTAAAACTTTGATGAGTGTTTCTTTTTGAATGAAATTTAGGATAGCCACCTTGTCTCTTGAAAAATCTTTGAAATGCTGTGTCTAAGCCTCTAAGTGACATCTGCAAAGCTTGACTTCCACACTCATTAAGCCATATATATTCATCTTGTTTTTTTAATTTTGTAAGCATTGATTGAGTGGAATTATAATTAACTTTTTTATTGCCTTTAGCGTATTCTTTTTGTCTATAATCTAAAAAATAATTATATAGAAATCTAGTAGAACCAAAGTGTTTTTCGATAAGGGTTATTTGTGTTTTAGTTGGATAAATTCTATATTTATATGCCTTTAGCACTCTTAACTCCTTTATAACTTTATGTAATTATACTACAATATTATAAAAAGTAAAGCAATGAAGAAAAACAATAAAAAACTATATGGTTATCAGACCACAAATAGGGCTAAACACAATTTGAAAGTGCATTTAATATTAGTATGCAAATATAGAAAAAAGTTGCTAAAACAAGGGTTAAAAACAAATATCAAGAGTATTATTAGAGATATAGAGATTAATAGTGATTTTGATATAATTGAGATGGAAACAGATATAGACCATATTCACTTGATGATACAATACATTCCAAGAGTTTCTATATCTTCTATTGTTAATCGTATCAAATCTATATCCACTAAAAGAATTTGGAAATTATATCAACAATTTCTACAAAAACACTTTTGGAAAGAAAAAACATTCTGGACTGATGGATATTTTGTATGTAGTGTTGGAGAGGCTAGTCCTGAGACAATACGAAAATATATACAAAATCAAGGCTAACGCCTTATAGCTTTCAGCTCAACCGCTAAAGACGATTGGGATTTCAGCTATTTAAAATGTTAAAGTAAGATTATGAGTGGTGCGACCAGCGAGATTTGAACTCGCACACCCGAAGGCACTACCCCCTCAAGATAGCGTGTCTACCAGTTCCACCATGGTCGCGTGTGTGTTTGAAGTTGTAGAGGCAAAAGCCTCTACTATTAGCTGACCTTACGCACTATAAACACACCTAGGCAGAATGAGAAAGCATCATATGCGAGGCAGTTTGCTTTTAGCGTAGCCGTAGCTACGGTGAAAGTGAACTAACGAAGCAGATGGTGCTTTATCATTCTGTCCTACGGATGATAAAATTTGCACCCTACTGCTGTGGAGTCATAGCTTCATGGTAGTTTAACTACAATTTTGCTATACTTCCTTGCATTAGAGTGCAACTTTTATCACCTAGGTGTGTTTATAGTGCGTAAGGTCAGCTATAAAGTTTATCCTAAGAAAGGATTTGCATATAGTGCTATCAACGCGATAACAAGTGCATAGATAACTTGTGCTTCGATCATCGCTAGAGCGATAAACATTGTTGTCATTAGCTTTCCACCAAGACCTGGGTTTCTAGCAGTTCCCGCTATAGTAGCAGCTGCAGTGTGTCCCATACCAATAGCTCCACCAAGAGCAGCTAGTCCAAGACCCAAACCAGCAGCAACTACTGAGTAAGCCTTAATCACACTATCGCCCTCACCTGCAAATGCAAATCCTGCAAATGCAATCAATAAAAATACAACTTTTTTCATCCGTTTTCTCCTTGTTAAAGATGTGAAATCTTTAACAATTCCTCTCACTAAAGCTTTGGCTTCGCCAAGAAGAATTATTTTATCTCAATCTTTAAATTTTTTTACAAAGTCCGTTCGGCTTGCGTATCCCTACTTATCACTTTGTTTGGGCGTCATTTTAACTAATCTATCGTTAAAGTATGTTTAATCTTTAACTAAAGCCAATGATATTTTATTGCCATCTTGTTTCAAAACTTTTACTTTTACTTTTTGATCAATCTCTAGGTAATCACTTACTTTCTCTACTCTATGATCGGCGATTTTAGATATATGTAATAAACCATCTATCTCTCCTGGAAGTTCTACAAATGCCCCAAAATCAACGATTCTTTTAACGACACCGTCAATTACCTCATCTTGAACAAATTTTGGAATTGGTTTTCTATCACGATGCCCACCTCTATGGTTATCTCTACCACCTCTTCCCCTTGAAGGTTGATTTGCGATTCCTTCTATATGTTTTTTGGCAGCTTCTACTTTCTCTTTGTTGTCACCAGCTATTTTTACTTCGCCCTTATCACGATCCAAATCAATGGATACTTCAAACTTCTCTATGATTTCTCTTATAGTAGCTCCGGCTTTTCCTATGATATCGACTATCTTAGAAGGGTCTATGTTGAAAAGCTCCAATTTTGGTAAAACTGCATTGTTTACATGTATGTTTTGAGCCGCCTCTTCCATGATGTCAAGTATATGATTTTTACCATCTCTTGCTTGATAAAGTGCCTCTTTTAGAGTATCTCTTGATATACCACCTAATTTTATATCCATTTGAAGTGCAGTTATGCCATCTCTTGTGCCTGCAACTTTAAAATCCATATCTCCATCATGATCTTCTAAGCCCATTATATCGGTGAGTATCGCATGTTTGTCATCCTCGAAAACAACTCCCATGGCGATGCCCGCTACTAGTTTTTTGACTTCTACTCCGGCAGCTTTTAGTGCAAGTGAACCCCCGCATATGGTTGCCTGTGAAGATGAGCCATTTGACTCTAAGATCTCTGAAACTAGTCTAATAGTCTGCATTCTGTCTATATTTAGTGTCGGCTCTAACGCTCTTCTAGCTAGATTGCCATGTCCTAGCTCTCTTCTGCCCGGAGCTCTTATGAAGCCTGCTTCTCCAACTGAAAAACCAGGAAAATTATAGTTAACCATAAAATTCTCAGTCAGATTTCCTTTAGAAGTCAATCTCTCATACATCTGTCCATCTTTGTCACCACCCAAAGTAACAGTCACAAGAGCTTGAGTCTGACCCCTTGTAAAGAGGCAAGAACCATGAGTCCTTGGAAGAAGATTTGTCTCTATAGAGATAGGTCTAACTTCCGTAAGTGCTCTTCCATCTGCCCTAACTTTCTCATCGACAATCATCTTTCTAACGATTGTTCTTTTGTAGTCGTTTATAACATTTTTGACAACATCTTCATCCCACTCTTCCTCTTTTGCTATCTCGTCACTCATCACGCTTTTTGCTATCTTTTTGAGTCCCGTTGCTCTCTCGCTTTTTGCCATTTGAGATATCGCCTCTTTGATGGCATCTTTATAAAATTCATCTATATAAGCCTTGATAGAGTCATCAAGCAACTCTTGTTTATAGTCTAAAACTGCGTCTTCTTTTTTGACAGAAACAAATGCCTCTTCATAAGCAGTTGCACCTTTTGAAATCGCATCTTGTGCTGCATCTATAGCTTCAAGTATCTCATCTTCGCTTGCTTCATTTATCTTTTGAGTTGCTATCAGATTTTCACTCATAGTTGGGTCTATCATAGGATCCATAGCAACTGGTGGAATCATTTCTGTATCCATGGTCGCAATCGCTCTCATCTCAATCATGAGAAGCTCCTCTTTTGTACCTGCAACATACAGATCCAAACTAGAGTTCTCAAGCTGCGAATTTGATGGATTTACTACTAGTTTGCCATCTAATTTTCCAATCCTAACTCCACAAACTGCTTTATTTACTGGAATATCAGAGATATAAAGTGCCGCACTGGCTGCATTTAAAGCTGCTACTTGCAGATCAACTTGGGGATCACAACTAAGTACAAAAACTGTCAATTGTGTCGGATAGGCGTATCCATCTGGAAATAGAGGTCTAAGACTTCTGTCTATCACTCTTGAAGTAAGAGTCTCAAAATCGCTAGGCTTTGTCTCTCTTTTTATGAAACCTCCTGGAAATTTACCCATAGCATAAGTTTTTTCTATATATTGAACTGTAAGTGGTACAAAATTGCCATCTACTTGATCATCATCTCTTGAAACTGCAGCTAATATAACTGTATCTTTTATCTTTAACATCACTGCACCTGCAGCTTGTTTTGCCACCTTTCCAATGTCGTATATCTCTACTTGGTTGTTTACTTCTACTTTATATTCCATCATCACTCCTATTTTTCGCAAAGGGCAAGTACCCTTTAGAATTATTTAAAATCTCTATTATATCATCTTCTACTAACTCTTGCATATTTTTATAATAAAAATCAACATTTACAAAATTTTCTATCTTTTTTACACAAAATATCTCATCCACTATAAGCTCAAGCGAATCATATACATCTGATGCCATAACGGTTGTTGCATACATGACCGACTTTACTTTTGTTTTTATTGCACTTTTGGCACATGAAATGATACCCAAACCTGTCTCACTACCAAAATCAACAAACAGTACATTTTTGTCTTTCAACGAATCTATCAACTCTCCTTTTCTATACTTATATACTCTAGGGATTATCTTCTCTTCATACAATCTTCTTGCCTGCCCATAAACATAATCTAGATTTATCTCAAATGAATTGAGTAGTTTTTCATTTATAACTATCTCTTGTATCTCACTAACTATTGCTATCTCGCAATCATCATTGTTAGGTGCCATAATCGGCTCGCTAAATAATATGTCATACGATAGTTTTAGCTTTAGTGCCAATATGTTTGCTAGTGGGATAGCCGCTTGACTTGTAGCTATTATAACCCAATCATCCTGCTGCATCCTCTCTTTTGGCAATATATCCATCAGCTGTTGTGCTGCATCAGCCCTATCTTTAAAGAGTTCAGAATCTAAATCTACTGGCATACTCATCCTGTGGAAATTGTCTGTTTACCTCATCTTTTGAAAAAGAGAATTTATAATTTTGCATATACTCTTTTAGTAAATTATATGCGTCATTTATCTCCGCCATTTTTTCTGGACTGCCACTAAAATCTGGATGATTTTGGTTTGCCAAAACTCTATACCTCTCTTTTAACTCTTTGATCGATATAAAAGCTGGCAATCCCATCGTTTTAAGTGAGATATTAACCATCTCAAAGTGATTCATCATATACCACCACTTGTCATATCTCTTTCTTTTGAAAAGGTATAATCTATACTTCCGATAGGGTAAAGATTAAATAAAATATATATACCCTTTTTATTTATGGAATTTTGAGATGAACTTGTTAACTGAGGTGTTGTATTTTCACTATAAACGAGTGAATAATCCCAACACTTTTTCCTCTTTTTAAAACCAATTTTCCAAGACTTAAAAAAGCTGTTTTTTAAGTCATAGTTCATCGAGGCAAAGATATTGTAGTTTCTATAATAATCGGTACCGACATCAAGAGTTATAAAGTTTGTATCGCTTGTTGTACTATTTTCGTATGTATGGATTATGCTCGCATCAAAAAAACTGTTTGAAAAGTGCAAAGTGTTTTGAATTTTTGAAAATCTAGAAAATTCAAATGAGTAAAATGTAGTGTTTGAAAAGTCTATGTTTTTATTGAAATATATCTTTATATTGTTCTCCAAGTCACCATATTTATATCTATAATCACTAAAATAATAGTTTTGTTTTAGAGTATGGCTTACTTTTTTATCTCCGGCTTGATTGTAAAAATATTGGGCTAAATTTAAAGAGATACTCTTCTCTTGGGTGTCAAGTGGAATAAAATCTGCAAAATACCCGCTTCTACTCTCTTTACTAGGAACCACATAATCCAAACCTAGATATAGTGTATGATAAAAAGTATCATACGCCTTTGAAAGGTCAGTATATAATGAAAATTTATGATAATTTCTAGAGTACTGTCCATAACTTTGCACAGTAGAATCGTTTGAATAATCAACATAGGTCAAATATATATTTTCTGAAAACGAGAAGTGCATATAATCGTCTAGAAAAGAGAGATAATAGGTCAGAGGAATATTTAATTCATATTGAGTTGCATTTAAGCCCTTTTTTCTCTCATAATTTTTTACCTTTGTATCTACAGAGTATAGTAAATTATCAAAAAACATAGAGTTAGTAAATCTATGATACTGTAAAGTTGGTAACTCTTGCAGTGTATTGCTGTTTGACTCTTTTGCGGTATCAATATAATACTTCATATACATTCCGTAATAGTTCAAATCCTGCTTAAAATAGTAATTTAGCGTTGAAGTTGCAAGTTGGCTATATGAAGCGCCATTGTTTGCTTTAGTATTTAAATAATCCACATCATTCATATAGATAAAATCAAGATACAACCCATCTTCAGCACTCTTAAAATATCCGCTAAAAAGCTTACTTCTGTCATAGTTTATCTCAAGACCGTAGTGAGAACTATTGACCAGTGAGTTATCTTGTACATATTTGCTATATTCATTAAAAACACCAGATTGCACATTTAAGTTTGAGTATGGGGAATCAACATATCTAAATACGCTATTTATCCCCACACCTCTTTGTGTTCTTATTTGAGGTATAAATTGTAAATCCCAATTTACATATGGAGCAAGATATAGAGATTGTGAATAGTACAAGCCTTCAGAACTGCTAAGCCCTATCTTTGGTCTTAATAATCCTGATTTTCTATCTCTATTTGTAGAAAATCCAAAGTACGGAAGATATAGCAGTGGTATCTTCCCTGCATAAAAAACGGCATTATAGACACTTAGGTATCTGTTTTTTCTATCTAATTCTCCACTGCTAAAATCTATCTTCCAATCTGGCTTTTGCACATTGCAACTTGAAACTATAGATTTTTTTGTTATATAATACTCTGGACTCATTGTTGCACTTTGGCAACTTATCCATAAATTTGAAAGGTCATTGAAGAAAAATAGCGGTGCAAATGAGCCTATATCGCTATTTAAGTTTAGTGTTGCTTCTCCTGTTTTTGAAGAGTATTGCAAACCTTCAAGAACTGTTATATCTCCATAAAGATGCAAATCTCCAGTTTTTTGGTTATAATTGGCTCTATCAGCCGTGATCAAATACTTTTGTGAGTATAGAACAACACTGCCCTTTGCATGAATCACATCTCCACTCTTTTTGACATTTTTTGCTAAAACCTCAACATTTTGAGTTTGGGCAAAAGAGAGCGAAAAGAACAGAACCAGTAAAAGGAGAAGTCTAATATGCATTCACAACCAGCGTTCTAGCAATTTTGTCGTGCCAAGTCTCTTTTTTTGGGTTTGTCAGTGCCCATAAAAAACCGATATAAAAAAAAGTTTCACTTATGATTCTTACAATTGCACGATTTATCGCATATATAATCTTTGGATTTTCCAAATCTATCGTAGAGATAACTCGTATCTTTGCCATCATCTTGCCTGGAGTTGCGCCATAATACCAAACAAAAAAGGCTTGATAAATAATTTTTAGTAAAATAACATAAGAAAAGAGTGAATTTAAAAGATTTAGCGTCTGCTCATAACTCGCATCTTGAGGAATTTTTCCAAAAAATATAATCATAAATAAAATAGTAATCAAAATCTCATCTACAGTATAGGCAAAAGCTCTACTTTTTATAGTAGCTAATGAGATATTTTCTCTCTCAAACTCTTCTATGATTTGTTCATCAGTCATTTTTGAGAGCCTGATAAGCGATATCTTGTCTAAACTGCTTTCCTGCAAAATGTATCTGTCCACAAAGTAGATAAGCTTTATCTCTTGCCTCTTTTATGCTCTCGCCTACTCCAACGCTCAACAAAACTCTGCCACCTGTTGCATAAAGTTTTTCATCTTCCTTGCTAACTCCAGCATATGATATATGAGTTCCGCTAAGCTCTTCATGCACGCTTTTATCTACTATTATCTCTGATGGAGTTGAGCTTTTATAGGGGTAATTTTCACTTGCCATCACAACAGCTACAGCATACTTATCGTAAAATTCCAAATCCAAATCTTCAAGCTCTCCTTTTGCAGCTTTATAGAAAAGCTGACTCACAGGAGTCTTTAAAAGTGGCATCAAAACTTCACATTCCGGATCTCCAAATCTCACATTATACTCTAGCACAACTGGCTCACCACCCACAATCATAAGCCCGATAAAAAGAACGCCCTCAAACGGACAGCCCTCTTGCGTCATACCACTAAGAGTTGGTTTTATCACTAAATTTTCAATCTTTTTATATAAATCTTCATCTATCAAAGGTGTTGGGGCATAAGCTCCCATACCGCCGGTATTTGGTCCTATATCTCCATCAAGAAGTCTTTTGTGGTCTTGGGCTGCTGGTAAAATTTTATAGTTTTTACCATCACACACTGCAAAAACAGAGAGTTCATAACCATCTAAAAACTCTTCTACGATGATAGAACGACCCGCCTCTCCAAAGCTTTTACCACTAAGCATATCTTTGGCTACCTCTTTTGCTTCATCCCCGCTACTCGCTATAACAACGCCTTTACCGCCGCATAGGCCATCTGCTTTTACAACTATAGGCAACTCTAAAGTATCTATAAATTTTTCTGCCTTTTGGAATTCATCTGTCTCTATAAATGCAGCTGTAGGAATGTCATACTTTTTAAGAAAGTTTTTCATGAAGATTTTTGAACCCTCTAGCCTAGAGGCATTTTTACTAGAGCCAAAGATCAAAAGCCCTCTTTTTTTAAAAACATCAACTATGCCATCCACCAAAGGTGCTTCCGGTCCAACTATAGTCAACTCTATATTTTTCTCTACTACAAAATCAGCTAATTTATCAAAATCTTTTATATCTATATTTTGGGCAAATTCACTTGATGCTCCATTTCCGCTAGCCATATATATCTTATCTACAGCTTCATCTTTTTTTAAAAAAAGAGCCATAGAATACTCTCTACCGCCCCCACCAACTATCAATATATCCATAAAAAATTCTCCTAAAAAAAGCAGTACATGTAGAACATGTACTGCTAACCCAAGTGGGCGTTCGTTTATTCTTTGGCCCTAATCAAGCCAACGATGTAGAACTAATTTTGTCTTTAGGCTGCAGATTCTAATCTCGCAAGAGACTCAAACAAAAATGCAGACGCACCAACAAAACACCCGTTCCACAAATAACAATATGTTGGACCCTCATAAAACGCTATCGCTTCACTCAGATACAATGTAATTATAAGGCAATTTTGCTTAAGATAATATTGATTAGATAGTTGTCGGCTCACTAAAATAGTAACCTTGCATATAGTCTATATCAAATTTTTGCAATATATCGACTATCTCCTTGGAACTAACATGCTCAGCAACTATTTTTGCATTTAGTGCTTTAGCAAACTTTACTACGGCACTAACTATATGATACTCATTTGAATTTTCTCTTAGGTTTTTTATTATAGAGCCATCAATTTTTATAAAATCCGGTTCAATCTGCAAAAGATATGAAAAATTTGAATAACCTGAGCCAAAATCATCTATAGCAAATCTGATACCTCTTTTTTTCATCTCTTGTATAAAAGATAAGACGATACTAAAGTCATATATCTCTTCGGATTCTAAAATTTCAAAAATAATTTTATCCGACACATCATACTCATCAAGTTTTTTTCTTATAAAATTAATCGTTTGAGTATTTGATATATCATCCATGGAGAGATTTACTGAAAAAGTAGCATCTCTTTTTGAGCAAATTTTAAATGTTTTTTCTATCATTATTTTAGTTAACTCAGGGTATAGTTTCGTCTCTTTTGCTATCTCTAAAAACATAAATGGCGATATGATTTTATCTTCGTCAATCATTCTTATAAGAGATTCATATTTTTCATTTTGAGGATTCTTTAAATCAACTATTTTTTGAAAAAATGGAACAATAAGATCATTTTCCACAGCATATTGAATCTTCTGCCTCCATAAGAGATGCTCTTTATGCCTGTTCATATGCAAGTTTGTGTTGTTAAAGATCATATAAGGTACTTTTTTATTTTTTGCCTCATTTAGTGCTAAATCTGACTCTTCTAAAAGATTGCCCTCACCGTAAGATATACCAAAAGTAACACTGAGCATTATATCAATATTTTCTTTTTGGTCTATAAACTTTTTATTCAATATCAAATCAGTAAACTCTTTCACAACTTTATTTGCAACCTCTTGCGAAAACTGTTCATCTTGCAAAAGTAAAAACTCATCTGAGCCAACTCTGTACGCTTTCAAACCATAAATATTTGCAAACTTTTTAATGCTCTTGGCAAACTCTTTAAGAACAAAATTGCCAGCTTCGATGCCATAGTAATCATTTATATTTTTGAAAAAATCTATATCTATAAGGTACAAAATAGGATTTTTAGATAATTTTACATCTTCTTTATATGATCTTCTATTTTTTAGATTTGTCAAATCATCCGTATATAGCTTGTTATTTAAGTCTTTGTTTAATTCATATATTGATTTTGCCATCTCATTAAATGAATCAATCAAAATTCCCAATTCATCCTTGGATGTTTTCTTAATTTCATAGTTAAAATTTTGATTTTTGATTTTTTTTGTGCCGATTATTATATCTTTTAGTCTGTTTGTTATGTAGTTTGAAAGAATTATGGCTATATAAATCACCAACATAGAGAGTAAAATTGTGATTATGGATATATGGTTTATTTGTTCTTTTATCTTTTTAAATATTGTTGATGAAATCTTTACTATACTATTTTGTATATTGTTTTTTTCACTATCTAATACCGTCTTTATCTTCTCTTTTGTTTGAGTTGCGGATTTGTGAAATTCATCTACATTTGCACCCATAGTCACAAAACCAAACCCTACTTTCGAGTCTGCATAATCACCTGTATAGTATGGTATAGTAGCCGCTGTTGTTAGCTTCCAAACTCCACTCCAGAAGATAACAAATGAACCATACCCGCCATCATCTACTAGTTGGTGCCAACCATCACACTGTGGAGCAAAGTTTAGATAACGACAATCCAATCCAACTTCACCTTTTTTTAGCTGCTCCATATTTGGTCTTTTTTTAAGAGATTGATTTAAAAAATGTGGCTGTGTTTGTAAAAAAGTATTTAAATCTTTTATATGACTCTTTTTGAATTTTTTCTGCATCTCCGAGTCGATCCATCCTGGAACTCTCTTTCCTGTTTTGGCATCATAACCCATGATAAAATAGTCTCTTGGATGAGATATACAACCAAAGTTATTATCCCACATAAAAGCATAATTTCCACTACTAGCATCACTTATATTTAAAGAATTTACACTCATAGGATCTACATAATCTGTAAAATCCATGACAAAACTATGATCAAGTGCCAAAGTCAGGTATCCCTTAAGCTTGTCTCCACTAAAAACAGGCGTCACAAATCTTATAATTGCACTAAATTTTTTACCTTTTGGGTTTTCAACACCAGCATATCCATACTTTTTAGGATCAAATGCAATGCCCGCTTTTTTTGCTTTTTTCTTTGAAAATTTTCCTATCACAGGTGAACTAACATACTCACCAATCACATGAGAGACAAATATCTCTCCTCTTTTTAGTTTAAGTGATTTTTCATAGTAGTTTTCTGCTTTTAAATATGTATTGTTTTTGTCTGAAATATTTTTTAATTTTGCATCCAAACTTGAAACCTTATATATCTCATCTCCTTTAGGATTATAATATGAAATCTCCTTATATATAGGTTTTAAAATTTTCTTATTGTCTATAATCTTGTCTTTATGAAAATCTTTACTATTGTCTTTCAAGTCGGCATTTTGACTCATATGCTCTCTTGTCGTCTTAATAACAGGCTTCCATGTGTCGCTATTTTTATCATAGTAATATTTAGATGGCACAAACAGATACCCTTTTTTATTATCATAAAACTCTTTTAGTGATTTTTGTTTTGGACAAAAGAAGCAAATCTTTATCTCTTCTTTTTAGAAAATTGGCAACTCTGTTTGCTATAGATACAGTCTCTCTTTCTAGTGCTTCTTGTGATTTTTTATTTAGCGCTTTTACACTATCGTTTATGGCTATATTGGCAACTTTTGAGATAGACTCTTGGCTTTTATGGATAATCTTTTGTGAATTTTTATACAGCAATCCCTCTAATGCATAAAAACTACTTATACCAATAGTCGCTAAAACCAAAAGTGGTATAATCTTAAATATTATAAAAACAATGAGTAGTTTTACTCTTATAGAGTAATTTTTAAAATTAAACATAATTTAATTTTATTGAAACAATTATTAATTTATGATTAATTTATACTTTTTGCAAGCTCTATGCAGCTTTGGATTGTCTGTTGTTTTGATAAAGCATACTTTATATTTTCTGGCATTGCCTTTGCTGTGACTTTTCCTATGCAGACTGCTCTACATGTAGAGGTCCAATTAAAATTTTTGAAAAAGCACTTTATGGTTGACGGAGAGGTAAAGATAACTACTGCATCGTCAAAAGAGGATTTATCTTGTTTGTAAGCTCTACATGTAGTCTCGTAAACAATCTCCTCTTTTAAGTTTATCCCTGCTTCTAGTAGTATCTGATTTAGTTTTGAAGTTACCTCTTTTGCCCTTAAAAAAAGAACTTTTTTATCTTTTAGCTTCTCTTTTATCTCACTAGCAAACATATCTCCATATGAGTTTTTTGCAGTATATGCTAGATTTGCATCATACTTTTGTATCTCTTTGGATGTCCCTTTTCCTATGGAGTATATCTCTTTTCCTCTCCACTGTCTATCTATCTTTTCTATCGCTCGTACACCATTTTTTGAGGTAAAGATTAGAGCATCGTACTGACTAAGATCAATCTTTTTATTAAAAAAATTGATCTTTATCACTGGCAAATTTGTCACGCCTTCATATTTATCGTCATTTAGAAGATAAATTCTGCCCAAACCCTACTCCCACTCTATGGTTGCAGGCGGTTTTGAACTGATATCATAGACTACTCTGTTAACACCCTCCACCTCATTTATGATTCTACTGCTCATTCTCTCTAGCAGCTTATGAGGCAAGTGTGCAAAGGTAGCAGTCATGCCATCTACGCTCTCTACGATTCTGACACAAACAGCATTGTCATAAGTTCTGTTATCTCCCATAACGCCAACACTTTTTACATTTAACAAAACCGTGAAAGCTTGCCATGTTTTATCATAATACCCACTTGATTTAAGCTCATCTAGCATAATCACATCAGCAAGTCTAAGAAGCGTCAAATCTTCACTGTTTACTTCACCCATGATGCGTATAGCAAGTCCTGGTCCAGGGAATGGATGCCTTGCTATCATCTCTTTTGGAATTCCAAGCTCCAAGCCTAAGGCTCTAACCTCATCTTTGAAAAGTTCTCTTAAAGGCTCTATGAGTTCAAACTTCATCCAATCCGGAAGCCCTCCAACATTGTGATGAGATTTGATAGTTTTACTAGGACCTTTTACTGAAACTGACTCGATAACATCCGGATACAAAGTTCCTTGGGCTAAATATTTTATGTTATCATGTTTTTTTGCCTCGCTTGCAAAAAGCTCTATAAAAGTGTGTCCTATTATCTTTCTTTTCTCTTCTGGATCTGTGACGCCTTTTAGACGAGTTAGGTAAGTCTGTGTTGCATCGATAGTTATGAGAGGAATTTTTAGCTTAGTTTTGAACATATTTTCCACATCTTCTCTCTCATTTGCACGCAAAAGTCCAGTATCTACAAATATAGCCACTAATTTATCGCCTATAGCTTCATTTAACAAAGCTGCCACAACAGAGCTATCGACTCCGCCACTTACTGCGCATAAAACTTTGCCATCTTTTACGGTTGAGCGAATTTTATCTATCTGCTCTTTGGCAAATGAACCCATATTCCATGTTGTTTCACATCCACAGATATATTTTGCAAAATTTCTAAGTATATCTCCACCGCACTGTGAATGTGACACTTCAGGATGAAACTGCAAAGCGTATATCTTTTTCTCTTCATTTGCGATTGCAGCATATGGGGAGTTGGCAGAGTGAGCGATTTTCACAAATCCATTTGGCAGAGTCTCGGTTTTGTCTGCATGAGACATCCAGACTATCTGATTGTTTTGCGTATTTTTAAAGATGGAGCAAATTTCACTATCTATCTCATCAAACTCTATATTTGCTTTTCCATACTCATGGCGTAAAGCCGGTACTATCTCGCCTCCAAAATGATCAACTATAAGCTGCATACCATAGCAGATACTTAAAATCGGCACACCTAACTCAAAAATCTCATCATCAATCCTGTATGCATCCTCATCATAGATTGATGCAGGGCCGCCTGAGAGAATTATCCCCTTTGGATTTCTCTTTTTTATCTCATTTAGCGGCTCATTATATGGTAAAATTTCACAATAAACCTTCTCTTCTCTCATTCTTCTTGCTATCAACTGTGTATATTGTGATCCAAAATCTAGAACAATTATCGGCACATGGTTATCTCTCACTATTTAACTCCTAAAAATCTTTAAAAACTTCAAATTGAATATACCAAACTACGATAGAGAGTATATAACCTACTAATATGGTCCAAGCATATTTTAAATGTGCTCCAAATGTATAAATTCCTCTTAATTTTCCCATAACACCGACTCCGGCGGCTGAACCAAAGCTGATGAGACTTCCTCCGATTCCTGCTGTCATCGTTACAAGCAGCCACTGGTCCATACCCATATTTGGATTTGATTTTAAAACTGCACTCATAACCGGTACATTATCTACAATGGCAGATAGAAATCCAACACCGATATTTACAGCATCTGGTCCTACGGTGGTATATAATTTTGCAGCCAAATCTAAAAATCCAAGGAAATGTAACCCTCCAACTGCTGCTAAAATACCTACAAAGAAGAGTAGCGTATCATGTTCAATTTTACTAATTGATTGAAAGATATTGATCTCCGTATTGTACTTTCTTTTTAATCTGTACGAATATAGTTTAAGAAGAGATAATCCGAACATCATCCCCCACATGGCAGGCAGATGAAATAGCTGATGAGATAAAACTGCACTTACTATAGTCACTACGCCTAGTATCATAGTTACTCTACCACCTGGATATATCTCCTCTTTTTTCTCTTTTGTAGCATCAAAATGTGGTTTATCTTTTGGAACAAATAGCGACAATAACCAAGCTGTTACTACCCAACCAATAAATGATGCGGGAAAGAGGTAAAAAAAGTCAACAAATCCAGCTTTTTCAGCAGTCCATGCCATCAGCGTAGTAATATCTCCAAAAGGACTCCAAGCTCCTCCTGCATTTGCCGCAACTACTATATTTATAGCTGAGGGCACTAAGAACTCTTTTCTCTCTTTTTCAATAGTGATAAGCACTGTTGAAAGTATCAGTGCTGTTGTAAGGTTATCAGCAACAGGACTTATAAAAAAAGCAAGTAAACCCGTTAGCCAAAATAATTTTTTGTATGAATAGCCTTTTGATGTAAGAGTATATTTTAAGGCGTTGAAAACATTTCTTTCTATGAGAGTTTCTATATATGTCATAGCAACCATCAAGAAAAAGAAAATCTCTGCAATCTCTAAAATCAAACGATCGACTTCAAGAGCTAGAGGTTCTCTGTCCATACCATTTACCCAATAGTAAACTCCAATCATCATAAATATAAAAGTTCCGATAAAAAGTGCCGGAATAGCTTTGTTTATACGAAATTTCTCCTCAGCAGCAATCACATAATAACCCAACACAAATACTACCAAAGAAAAAATTCCTACAAATGTGGTTGTGAGATGCTCTCCTCCTTCTGCAAACAGACTAGCTGTAAAAAACAGCAACACTCCAAGTATTTTCATATATCATCTCCTTTTAAAATATAATGTGCACCTAAAGACTCTTTTCTCGCTAATGCACTTTTTATAATCTCTCTTGAACTTAACAATCTAAGTCTCAAAAGTTTTCCTATTGGCAATTTTAACATTTCTTCCACTCTAATCAAAGCCTTTTGCAAATTATTTACATTCCTGATGATTCCTGCACTCCTCCACATCAAATCTCGTAGTTCATTTTTGAGATCTTTGTCACTTGGTTTTATCAAACTAGGCTCTACCTCATCAAACTCTACACTTTTTTTGTGTTCTTTAAGAGTCAATTTTATATCAAGCGCTACTCTTTTTGAAAAGACAAAACCCTCCAACAAAGAGTTGCTAGCCAATCTATTTGCCCCATGAACTCTTGTATTTGCAGCTTCCCCAACTACATAGAGGGAGTTTACTCCTTCAACTCTACCAAATAAATCACTCTTAATACCGCCCATGGCATAGTGAAAAGCTGGAGAAATTGGTACTAAATCGATTGGGAGATTATACCCCATATTTCCCATATTAAAGTAGATACTAGGGAATCTTTTCATAAAAAATCCCTCTTCAAAATTATTTAGATCCAAAAAGACTTTTTTGCCTGTTTTTTGTTGGAAATCGAAAATAGCTTGAGAAACGATATTTCTAGGACTTAACTCCCCTCTCTTATCATAATCAAACAGAAATCTTCTGCCATCTTCATCCACTATCTTTGCTCCCTCACCTCTCAAAGATTCACTCAAGAGCTGTTTTCTGACTGCACTACTCTTAATAAAAACCGTAGGATGAAACTGCATCATCTCCATATCTCGCAGTGGGATATCGTGACTCACGCAGATACCTTGCATATCGGAGCTGATGGTCCTGGCATTTGTATGGTACTCATAAACAGAGCCCACTCCACCACTTGCGATTACCACTTTTTTCGCATAGATATTAAAAATCTCATTATTGTGAAAGACTCTCACGCCGTAACACTCCCCATCTTCTATCAAAAGATCAGTTACTTGAGTGTTGTAAAGAATCGGAAACTTTAACAAATCCATTAAAAATTTATGTATATATCTCCCTGTTGCATCACCACCGGCATGAACTATCCTATTTCTTGAGTGGGCTGCCTCTTTTGTGTATAAAATATTTCCATCTCTATCTTTATCAAACTCAAAACCATGCTCCATAAACTCTTTTATGACCACGGGTCCTTCGTGACACAAGATATCGACCGCGCCCTCATCACAAAGTCCAGCTCCCGCATTTAGCGTATCTTTTATGTGGTATGGGATATCCTCTTCATCGACTGCGACTGCTACTCCGCCTTGCGCGTAAAAGGTATTGCACTCCCAAGCGTAATCTTTTGATAAAACCAGTACATCCATATCGTCATCTAAACTCAAAGCTGTGTGCAACCCTGCAACTCCTGCTCCTATTATGATCACATCATGTTTAAGTTTCATTTGGTTGTCTTTGTTGTAGATTTATATATTGGTGGAGTTTTATATCCACACCCTAAAAAACTAAAGGCTAGAGATGATATAATTAGAACATGAAAAAAGCAAATCAGATAATTTCTCATTTAAAAAACAGACCTTTTTTAAAAAATTTAGAGCATATTGACTGTTACAATCAACTACTGTCACTTTTACCTAACAGTTTGAGAGAAAATACAAGATTTTTGTATCACAAAAATGACACTCTGTTTTTTGTGCTCAACCATCCGGGTATAAAAATGGAGTTTAATTATAAGAGTAATTTGATAAAGAGTATATTAAAAACGCTGATTCTTGTAAATCCAAAGTGTATTTTTATGAATTCTTCCAAAATAAAAGCATTTGTAACAAATAAAATCTACACCGAAAAGCAAAATAACTCAAAAATAGAACACTTAACATACAAAGAGAGAGCAAAAGGAGAGTTTAAAAACGAGATAAGTGACGAGGAATTAAGAGATATCTTTGAAAAAATACGCCAAGAAGTAAAAAAACAGTCATGAGCTTGAAAGATAGTTTGAAAAATTTACCCTCTAGCAGTGGCGTATATCAATATTTTGACGAATCCGAAAAACTTCTATATGTAGGCAAAGCGAAAAATCTAAAAAACAGAGTCAAAAGTTACTTCAAGCTTAGCCC
>JALSKH010000161.1 GCA_026988975.1 Campylobacteraceae bacterium | reverse complement strand
CCTACTGGGCTTTTATGGGTTTGTATGTTTATTGTGTTCATTTTCTAAGTGCCTTTCTCTTAAGCATAAAATTTTCAAATATCTTTTTCAAAAAAACAAACCTCACGCCCATTTTCAATACCCCTATCATAACATCTGTATTCTACTTTTTCATAAAGTTTAATAGCTCGTTTATTGTCAGCATATACATCTAGCCATATATAGTTTTTGTTTAGCTTTTTTGCATACGCTTCTACTTTGTGCAACACCGACAATCCAATACCTAAATGCTCTTGGTCTATCACTATACGCTTAAGATGTAATTTTTCTTCTTTTTCGAGTGATAAAAGTAGATACCCACCAAGTATACCATCTTTATAAATACTCATATATACCAAGTTTTCATCATGAAACTCATTTTGAAATTGCTTCAAAAATTTTTCATTAAGTGCCGAGCCAATGTGATTTTGTTTTGACATATTATAAAAAAGCATCAACTCCTTATCCTCTGCATTTGACAAAGATATCATACCTCAATCACACCTTCCAAATACTTCACCGCTTCACCTCTTATCTCAACTCTCTCACCTTTTAACTGACAGGAGACTTCACCACCTCTAGCCGATAGTTGTTTGGTAAAAAACTCATCTTTTTTTAATACCTCTTTCCAATAACTCACCAACTGTGTAAATGCAGAACCTGTCACAGGGTCTTCATCTATGCCTAAATTTGGGGCAAAAAAACGGGCTACAAAATCATATTTTACACTTTTAGAGCTAATGCAAATGCCTCTTAAATCTAGCTCTTTGAGTATGGCTAAATTAGGTGTTGCATTGGCGACCTCTTCTTCATGCTCAAAAATAACAATATAATCCATAGAAGCAAAAGTAGCCAAAGGCTTTACGCCAAAAGCTTGTTCTATTTTTTGACTTATGTCACAAGGTACTATCGTTTGAATTGGAAAGTCCATGACAAATTGATTTTTATCTTTTCTAACCTCCAATATCCCACTTTTAGTAGAAAATTGAACAACCTCTCGCTCATATTTCATACACTCAAACAGCACATACGCAGATGCCAAAGTAGCATGACCACACATATCTACTTCATGTAAAGGCGTAAACCAACGTAGTTCACAAATCTCATCTTTCTGCACAAAAAATGCTGTTTCACTAAGATTGTTCTCTTGGGCTATCTTTTGCATAAGCTCACCATCTATCCATGCATCCAAAGGCACAACCATTGCAGGATTTCCCTCAAATACTTTGGTAGCAAATGCATCTATTTGGTAGGTTTTTAGTTGCATAATTTATCTTTTGTTTGATAAGCATATATTGCCAGTTTCCAGCATCTAGTCACTATACATATATAATTTTTTGCCTCGCTCTAAGCTACATCTTCTAACGAAAAGTTCACAACTTCAATCATTCTGTTGTTCGCTTTTGCATCATTGATTAGCAGTTCAATATTCTGGGCAACTTTATCAGAAATCCACTCTTCCCCACAAAGAGAACATACTGTCGCAGGTGTTTCTCTAATAATAATCAGATTAGTCCCCAAATCAACCGTAAAAGTCACAGTTGTCTCTTCTTTTTTCCCATTACAAATAGGACAATTTGTTTTAACTG
>JALSKH010000160.1 GCA_026988975.1 Campylobacteraceae bacterium | reverse complement strand
ACTTACTACAATATGGATGTCAATCATGAATAGTATCATCACTTATCTACTACAAAGATACTCATGAGTTTTACGACAAGCACTACAACGAAATCGAAGATATCAGATGTCAACTTGAAGATGATGGCATCGAAGTAAACCTTCCAAAATGCAGTGATTTAGAGATGGATGGCAGGTAGCCATTCATCATTTTAAATCAAAAAATCAAATCACTGTCCGGCTCTTACACACCTAACATAAAAGTTACCGTACTTATAGTAGTAGCTCACAGAGCCGTGGTAGAAGAGCACATACCAGGCATAGTCCTCATAGCCTACATTGCTAGTAGACGACCAATAATAGCTAGAGCTAAAATTTGCAAAACCATCAACTATAGCTGAATTGCTTTTACTTCTATCGACAATGCTTTTAAGCTCATTTATATTTGGTAGTCTCCAATCACTATATCCATCCAAAGTTAAATTTTCACAGTAATTTATTGCATCAGTCCATATTTTTGTAGTAGTTGATGCATCTGCATTATCTTGCCATTGTAAACCCGTCTTGTTATCGGTTACTATATCGCCATTTTTTGTAAAATCAGCAAAGACAAGACTACTAAACCCTATCATAATCAAAAGGATTATTCTCATTTAAAACTCCTATTTTTTGGTATAAATTGTAGCTATTTGAGTGCTTAAAGTGCGCCTCAAATGAAGCTTGCACAGATAAAAATGCTTTTATCTCTGAAAGTTTCATCTTTCCTTTTTGTCGTTCGTATGCATCTAAATATTTTGCCTTTTTATATTTGTAGTTGTTGACTACTCTTTTTCTTGTTAAAATATAATTTTCACGGATGATATAGCCCAAAAAGTCCAATCCAGTTGAGTGTTTTTTGAGTTTACTGTCATATCTTAAAGAGAGTTTAAGGTGCCCTTGTAGATATTGCTCTATCTCTTTATGAAGAGTATGCAACCTCTCTTTTGAGTTATCAAATAGAACAAAGTCATCCACATATCGTATATAATGCTTTACTTTTAGAACTCTTTTTACATAGTTATCAAACCCGTTCATATATATATTTGCAAAAAATTGACTTGTAAGATTTCCTATGGGAAGCCCTTTGTGTTTTGCTAGCTTAAAGAGTGTTTTATGCTCAGGCAATAAACTTAGCTTTGTTCTATCTCCTTTAAAACTATAGTTTTTTGTTGGGTCATGATAGATAATCTTGTTTGCCAAATAGAGTATCTCATCTTTATATCTATTTATGTTTGTGTCCAATATCTGCTTGAAAAGTATATTTTTATCAAGATTATAAAAGAATCCTTTTATGTCTAACTGCAGGTAATAACCTCCGTAAGTAGCATTCATATAGCTTTGTGCTTTTTTCATCGCTTTATGGATCCCTTTGCCTTTTCTATTGTTGTAAACATCGTTTATAAATTTTGGTTCATAAATCTTTTCTAATTCTCGCACAAGTATATGATGCACTACCCTATCTCTAAAGTCAGCGGCAAATACTTCACGAAGCTTGGGTGAAGTTGTCAAAAAACAGATACTTCTGCCTATTTTATAGGTTTTAGTGTTTAACTCATAATGCAGTTGCCAAAGATTTTGAACTAAATCCATCTCAAAGGCAAGTGCATTGT
>JALSKH010000159.1 GCA_026988975.1 Campylobacteraceae bacterium | reverse complement strand
ATATTGTATGCGAAAAAATAGCCTATTCCATTATTGTATCTATATGATGGTAAAACTTTCTCTAAAATTAGGCTTCTCATCTCTTGGTCTGTTAATAAATCTTTATTTTTATCGTATATGCTTTGAATCAAGTTTTTGAATTGTAGTGCATCAATCTTCAGTTTGTTTGCAATATTTTTGTCAAGAGATTGATTGTAAAATTTTTCTATAGCCTTTTGGGCAAGCATTGTATTATTTTTTAGTTCATTTTTTGATAGTTTTAGTAGAAGTTCTCTATTGTGGGATATCCTTTGTTTTCCAGATTTTTGGATCTCTTTTACAACAACTATTAAAGAAACTGCTATTACCAATACAATGGATAATAAAAAAAATAGAACTGTTTTTGATTTGATTGAAATTTTTTTAACATTAAAATACTCCAAAAAATAAAATATGGAAAATGATTGTATCAAAAAAGTCTATTTATATAGTTTTAAAATAATTGGTAAGCAGAATATTAAGATTCAAATAAGTATTATAGGCGAGAAGGTGTTCTGGATTAGTGGGAGCTTTGCGCCCCCACTAGATACTATAACTCTTGAGAGTGTTTTGCAAGATACTCAGCAACTCCGTCAGTTGATGCTTTCATACCTTCGTCACCTTTGTTCCAGCCAGCAGGACATACTTCTCCATACTCATTTGTAAATAGCATTGCATCTACCATTCTGAGCATTTCATCTACATTTCTACCAAGTGGTAGGTCATTTATAACAGCGTGTCTTACAGTTCCATCAATGCCTATCAAAAATGAACCACGAAGAGCAACGCTTTCATTTAAGAGAACATCAAAATCTCTTGAGATTTGTTTGCTTAAATCTGCAACCAATGGAAATTTGATTCTGCCGATTCCACCCTCTTCAACTGGAGTTTCTCTCCATGCAAAATGTGAAAATTGACTGTCAACTGAAACACCGATTACATTGATGCCTCTACTCTTGAACTCTTCAATTCTGTGTGAAAATGCTATGATCTCACTTGGACAAACAAATGTAAAATCCAATGGATAAAAGAAAAGAACTGTTCCTTTTTCACCAAAATTTTCATAAAGATTAAAATCTTCGACTATTTGACCATCTTCCAAAACTGCAGTAGCAGTAAAATCAGGTGCTTTATTTGTAACTAACATATTTTTCTCCTAGTAATAATTTTTATTAACAAGAAAATTATACCATTATAAAATTATTTTAAGTTGAATAATCCAAAAAAATCCTGCTTTTTATTTCTATTTTAATTTTCTTGTGATATAGTTTCAATGAAATCAAATTTAAGGAGATGAAATGGCTGTTAAAATTACAGATATTTGTATAGCTTGTGGAGCTTGTATAGATGAGTGTCCAGTTGAAGCGATTGTAGATGATGATGATAACCCAACAGGAGAAGATATATATTATGTATATGCTGATAAATGTGTAGAGTGTGTTGGTCATCATGATGAGCCTGCTTGTGCTGCTGCATGTCCAACTGAGGGATGTATTGTTTGGAGTGATGTTGTTGAAGGACAACCAAGTCGTGATGAGATAGGTGCAGACCTAAGAAAAGGCGACACTCCCTGCGTTGAGTAATCGCACAATTTAGAGATAAAAAGGGTGTAGTTTTTCTAGTGCTCTTTTTATCTCAAACTTCAATTTCTAGCTAATTTTAAAATTTAACTACAATTAAAACTTTTTTTGGTATAATCCGCCCTTGACCTCTATAAAAAGAGATTAATTAAATCAGGAGAACAGTATTGGAAAAAACATTATCAATAATAAAACCAGATGCAGTAGCAAAAAATGTTATAGGAAAGATAGTTGACAGATTTGAGTCAAATGGGCTTAGAATCGCAGCTATGAAAAAGATTCAGCTAAGTGTAAGTGATGCTGGAAAATTTTATGAAGTACATGCTCAAAGACCATTTTTTGGCGAATTAGTTGAGTTTATGACAAGTGGACCAGTAGTGGTTATGGTGCTTGAAGGTGAAAATGCAGTAGCAAAAAATAGAGAGCTGATGGGTGCTACAAATCCAAAAGAGGCAGCTGCTGGAACAATCAGGGCAGATTTTGCTGAGAGCATTGATGCAAATGCAGTTCACGGAAGTGATAGTTTGGAAAATGCAAAAATAGAGATAGATTTCTTTTTTGCTGGAAGAGAAGTGCTGTAATTATACAGTATGAAAGTTGAATTCAAAAAAATTCCACAAAATGGCTTAGATTTTAAACTAAAATTTGATAATATAGATTTTTATGGAGTAGCAAAAAAACTCGATAAAGATATAGTAAAAGCAACAGGCACGATTAAAGGCAGTTTTATTCACTGCTGTGATAGGTGTGGTGAAGATTTTATCAAAAATATAGATCAAAAGTTTGAAATCTATGCCAGTAGAGGCATCTATAAAAACGATGAGTATCTAAATGTGATAGAGTTTTTTGATGATTTCATTGATTTTGACAGAATGTTACAAAGTGAATTAGAATCATTCAAGTGTGATTATCTGTATTGCACTGAATGTCGTTAGACTGAGTCTAACCAAATATAAAATTTTTAGGAGAATAATATGGCAGTTCCAAAGAGAAGAGTAAGTAAAACAAGAGCAGCAAAAAGAAGAACACACTACAAGGTGAGTTTGGCAATGCCGGTTAAAGATAGTGATGGCACTTGGAAAATGCCTCATAGAGTGAACAAAACAACAGGTGAATATAAAAGCTAGATGTTAAATATCGCTATTGATGTGATGGGAGGGGATTTAGGTCCTGAACCTGTCATCGAGGGAGCTATAAAAGCCTTTAAAGAGAAAGAGTTTCATCCTATTTTGGTTGGAAAAATTGATGAAATAAGAGACTTAGTTCCCCCTCAATTTTTAGATAAAGTCACATTTGTAAATGCAGATGAAGTGCTTAGTATGAGTGACAGTGCAACAGAAGCTTTGAAGAAGAAAGAGACATCTATCTACAAAGCAGTCCAACTTGTACGAGATGGAGAAGCTGATGCCGTTGTTTCACCTGGTCACAGTGGTGCTACGATGAGTTTGGCTACCCTTAGAATTGGAAGATTAAAGGGTGTGCTAAGACCAGCAATAGCTACAATCATGCCAACTTCAACAAACAAACCAAGCTTTGTACTTGATATCGGGGCAAATGTGGATTGTAAAAGTGAACATTTGGTACAGTTCGCTATCATGGGCGAAGCCTATGTGCGAGATGTACTGAAAACTCAAAATCCTACTGTTGGACTACTCTCAAATGGAGAAGAGAAAAGCAAAGGAAATGAGATAACCAAAGAGACTTATGGAATTTTGAAAAATTTAGATAGTTTTGTTGGTTATGTAGAGGGAAATAATATCTTTGATGGCTCAACAGATGTTATAGTCTGTGACGGTTTTGTTGGCAATATCCTTTTGAAAACCAGCGAGGGCGTTGCCGAATCAATCACAAAAATAATCAAAAAAAATATCCGCAAATCCCCAATAGCGATAGCCGGCTCACTTTTAATGAGAAGAGTATTTAAGATACTTAAAAAACAGGTTGATTATGCTGAGTATGGTGGGGCTCCATTGATAGGTATCAATGGATGTGCTATTGTGGCTCACGGAAAGAGCAATGCTAAAGCTATAAAAAATGCCATTTTTCAAGCGATAAGCTTTTCTGATTCTCATATAAATGAAGATATAGAAAATGGTATCGCCAACTTACAAGAAAACATATAAAAGGATCTACATGTACGCATCATTGAAATCTATCGGCTCTTACATCCCAGAAAAAATCATGACAAACAGGGATTTTGAAAAGATAGTTGAAACGAGTGATGAGTGGATAGTTCAGCGTACAGGTATAAGTGAGAGAAGAATAGCTGCAGCAGACCAGAGTACAAGTGATATGGGAGCAAAAGCTGCTCAAAAAGCTATACAGAGATCGGGTCTTGATAAGAGTGAAATCGACCTTGTGATTTGTGCTACTCTCTCACCAGATCATCTTTGCATGCCATCAACTGCTTGTTTAATAAGCGACAAGGTTGGCATAAGAGATGTGATGGCTTTTGATATTAGTGCGGCTTGTAGTGGATTTGTATATATGCTCATGATGGCAAAATCCTTCATCGAATCAGGGGCTAAGAAAAATATTTTATTGGTTGGCGCTGAGAAGATAAGCTCTCTTGTTGATTATACAGATAGAGGTACTTGTATACTATTTGGGGATGGAGCAGGAGCAGCTATAATCAGCGCAACAGAAGATATAGATGAGGCCATCATCGATGTACATGCATCAGCAGATGGAAAATACTCAGATCTTTTGATAACTCCGGGTTGTGGATCAACCCATCCATGTTCAACTGAAATGATGGATAAAAAACTCCAATACATAAAGATGGCGGGCAATGAAGTTTTTAAAGTTGCTGTAAGAACTTTGACTAAAGATGTTGTAGATATACTTAAAACAAACAATATAGAGCCCAAAGATGTAGATCTTTTTGTGCCACATCAAGCGAACCTAAGAATCATAGAAGCTGTGCGAAATAAGCTTAATTTTCCAAAAGAGAAAACTGTCTTTACAGTTGGAAAATATGGCAATACTTCCGCTGCATCGATACCAATGGCTATAAATGATGCTTACGAAGAGGGAAGATTAAAAAAGGGTGATTTGATGTTGCTCGACACTTTTGGTGGCGGTTTTACTTGGGCAAGCGCACTTCTTAGATTTGGTGGAAATTGAATTTTAAGTGATTTTTCGATATAATCACACACTTTTTAGACATATGAGTACTTAACTACTCTCTTTATTGATTTTACAGGACTCTCAAAACAGCCCTCTCTTTTAGGAAATTTTACAATGTTTGTATTTGACAATTTGTCGATTTTATTTCTTTTTTTGATACTGCTTGGTGTCGTGCCAAATCTGTTTTACTCATTTGGATATCTACCACATATCAAAAGAAAAGCTTACTATTTGATCCATTATTTTGCTTTTATCACCTCTATGGCTGGAGTTGTTGTGGCTGGAAATGCACTTCTGTTTCTCTTCTTTTGGGAGCTTATGAGTCTCACTTCCTGGCAGTTGATACTCAGCGATATAGAGGGAAAATCCACCATCAAAGCTGCGAGATTTTACTTTTTTATGACCCATTTTGGATTTATGTTTTTGCTACTTTTCTTTTTGATAGTCACAGATGGCGACCTTGGGATAAGCTTTTTAGAGATGAAGAGTATAGCTGCAAATTTTGCATATCCTAGCATTTTGTTTTTCTTTGTTATTTTAGGACTTCTTAGTAAAGCCGGGGCAGTGCCTATGCATGTATGGCTTCCTTATGCCCACCCGGCAGCTCCTAGCCCAGTATCGGCTTTGATGAGTGGAGTTATGCTTAAGATTGCGATCTACGGGATGTTTCGATTTTTATTTGATATTTTAGGTACTTGGCAGGTAGAGTGGGGAGTTTTGATACTCATCATGGGCGCTATCTCTTCACTTATCGGTGTTTTATACGCACTTAGTGAACATGACATAAAAGCACTTCTTGCAAATCATTCGATAGAAAATATAGGCATCATTCTCATGGGCTTTGGAATGGGTATGATATTTTCATCTTTGCATCTTCCGAAACTGAGTTCGTTTGCTTTTGTAGCTGCACTTTTTCACACATTTAACCATATGAGTTTTAAATCCTTGCTTTTTATGGGAGCGGGAAGTGTGTTGCATCAAACAGGAACTAAAAATATGGAAAAATATGGTGGGCTTATCAAAAGTATGCCCATCACTGCATTTACATTTTTGCTAGCATCGATCAGCATATCTGCACTTCCTCCAACCAATGGCTTTTTGAGTGAGTGGATGGTATTTCAGTCACTTCTTGCCTCCTCTTCTATTGATAGTGTTACGCTGAAATTAGCCATACCTTTTTCTATCTTTGCACTTGCGTTGACCGGCGGTTTGGCGATAGCATGTTTCGTGAAGGTTTTTGGCATAGAGTTTTTGGGCTTGCATAGAAGTGTAAATGCAAAGCATGCACATGAAGTAAATGGATTGATGAAAATGGGTATGATTTTGATGAGTTTAGTCGTGGTTTCACTGATGTTGTTCGCGCCATTTTTTATAAAGCTTTTTGATGGCGCTATAAAAGGCTTAAGTGGAACAACTATATATACTCAGATTTTTCCAAATATCTGGAGTCTTCACTCCATAAATAACAATGGCGGAGTTGTATCTCCTTTGATCTTATTGATAGCTTTGATAGTCATAACAGCAGCTTTATATTTAGTTTTCAGGTCTCTAAATATAAAGCAAAGAGTTTTTCACACTTGGGCTTGCGGTTATAATGCAACTCCTAGAAGTCAATACTCAGCAACTGGTTTCGCAGGTCCCATCAGGAGATTTTTTACTTGGTTATATGACCCAAAAGAGCATTTTGAAAAAGAGGTTATCTCTGAACATAAGACAAAGTTTATAGATGCAAGTTTTAGCGTACATGTAGAGCCACTTTTCCAAAGGTTCATCTATGAAGGAGCAGTGAAACTGACAAATAAGATCAGCTATTTTGTATATAGATTGGCTCACTTTGAGCAAAGCAGATATGCTGCTATGATTTTCAATATGCTCCTCTCTATCCTCTTTAGTTATAGGATTTTTGTACACCAGTTTAGCTGGGCAACTCTAGCACTAGAGTCAGTAGTGATGATAATATCTGTAAAAGTTCTTTTGCTAGGAGAGAAGAGATGATTTTGTATATAGCTATGATTTTACTAATGATACTGCTCTCTCCGCTGGTTCTTAGCTTTATAAAAATGCTCAAAATGTTTTTGTTGTATAAGAAGCCTATATCTATATTTCAAGGTTATAGGGATTTTTCAAAGCTTCTCTCAAAAGAGATCATTATCTCAAAAGAGACAAGCCAAATTACCCATATAGCGCCGTATCTGGTTCTCTCTCCGCTACTGTTGACTCTATTTTTTCTTCCACCAGTGAGTAGCGGTGAGTATTATGTGAGTTTTGTAGATGCTTTTACGATCACTGGTCTTATATCTCTTTCGACATTTTTTTTGATGCTTTTAGGGCTAGATAGCGCTAGTAGTTTTGGAGGTCTTGGAAGTAGCAGAGAGGCTTTTATCTCTGCTTTAGTTGAGCCTGCTATGATACTTACCCTTTTTAGCGTATCTATGATGGCAAATAACCTTGGAGTCGGGCAAGCAGGATTGAATCTCTCGAAACATTTTCCATATGAACATATGGCTAGCTTTATATTTGCAGGGATTAGTTTTTTCATTTTGTTAGTAGCAGAAAATGGCAGGATTCCCGTTGACAATCCAGAGACTCACCTGGAGCTTACGATGGTGCATGAAGCTATGATTTTAGATCTGAGTGGATTTTATCTAGCCTTGATAGAGAGTGCTAGCAGTATAAAGTTTATGATTTTTGCTTCCTTGTTTGCTTCCTTGTTTCTGCCTTTTGGCTTGGATTTACCGGTTGTGTTGGCTATCGGAGTTTTTATACTCAAGATATTTTTCATCGCTTTTTTAGTGGCAATTTTAGAGGTAAATACAGCAAAATTAAGGCTCTTTAAAGTGCCAAACTTGCTTGGAATCGCTATAGTGTTCTCTTTTTTATCTCTTATAACATTTTATGTGTTGGGGGCTTAGATGACTAGTTTTCTTATCGGTCTCTTTTTAGCGACTCTCATAACAGCACTTTTTACCATGAGACTTTATCGTTTGATCCTTTGGTATTCACTAAATTCACTATCCTTAGCACTTTTAGCGATAACGATAGGATTTCATATAGGTGATAATTCTATGATAGTGAGTGGATTTTTTACGCTTTTGCTTAAGGCTATATTTATCCCGTATATCTTAAAAAGAATAAGCCTGAGATTTTCACTCTCTAGGCAGATAGAGCCAAATATACCGGTTTACTACTCTATCATGCTCATTCCTGCACTTTTGGTTTTTACATTTTATCTGGCAGAGCCTATCACAAATATGCTTTCATCAAATGCAAATTATGTGGCTATTAGTATATCGTCTCTCTTTTTATCACTTCTTTTGATGATAGAGCATAAAAATATAGCTCCAAAAATCATCGGTTTTTTGAGTATAGAAAATTCACTTTTTCTGCTTGGGACGATAGCCACAAATGGGATGCCGATGCTCATAGAGCTTGGTATATTTTTTGATCTATTGATGGCGATAGTTGTCATAAATCTACTTTTTAAACAAGAAGAGGAGGTAAAAGAGTGATTTATCTACTGATTTTGCCAGCGTTTATCATGCTTGTGCTATCTTTTTGGAGTGTGCAAAAATCAAGATTTGTACTCCCTTTGACTTCGTTATTGATTTTATTTCCGGCTATCAAGCTATTTTTTCTTCCTAAACCCTACAGTATTTGGGGGACTTATCTTGTAGCAGATGATTTAAGTGCTTATGTGATGCTCGTATCCTCTATCGTGGCTATTGGCGTTACGCTAGCCATGAGTACTTTAGGGCTACATGTAGAGATAAAAGATAGAGTATATGCTAGATTTTACAGATTTTTCGCTCTTTTTTGGATAGGTTTGACGCTCTCTATAATCTCTAACAACATGGGCATATACTGGATTGGTCTAGAGACTGCAACTTTGAGTACAGTTTACATGATAAAAACAAACAGTAGCCTTATGGCAAGAAAAGAGGCTTGGAACTATATGATAGTTGGAGCCATTGCCATCTCGCTTATACTTTTTGGAATTATCTTGATTTATACAAGTTTTAAACCACTTTTAGGTGAGGAAGCTATGAATTTCTCTGCCCTTTTAAAAAGTGCAAAAGAGATAAAATCTCCATTTTTATTTGAGATAGGTTTTTCCATAACAACTTTAGGTATGTTTATAAAGATGGGATTTTTTCCTATGAATCTATGGCTTGCAAACATAGAGAGAGCCTCTTTTTATCCCGTAGCTGCACTATTTAGTGGTGTTCTAGAGAGTGCTGTCATCATTGGGTTTTTTAGATTTAGCAAAATTGCCCAGCTTGTAAATCCTCTGCATCTTTTTATATTTGTATTTATATATACGATTTTGACTATATTTATAGTCTCATTTTTGATATATCGTTCTAAGGATTTTATGAGACTTTTTTCACTCTCTGGAGTTGAGCATATGGCATTGATAGCACTTTTTTGGGCAAGTGGCGGAGTATTTGCGGCACTTTTGCATTTTGGAGCTCATGCATTCTTGAAACCGGCGCTTTTTCTCTCCACCGGCATACTAGAGTCAAAAGGAAAATACAAAATTGCAGGAGCTCTGAGAGGCTATAGCGGTGTAAAAGGAAAGGTATTTTACTTTTTAACGGCTCTGTTTTTGCTTGCTATCATATCGGTGCCACCAAGTCCGATGTTCTTTTCTGAGTTGTATGGTTTTGGAGCAATGGTTGATATAGCAAAAAAACATCAACATCTGCTCTTGATGATAGGAGCTATAATGTTGCTTTTGGTGTTTTTGTCTATCATTTTCTATAAATTTACAGAGATTTACCAATCCATGAAATACGAAGGTGTAGAGCAAAAAAGAGTTGTTTATGGCAATGAAGTCTTAGCGCTTGTCCTCTTTGCGTTTTCACTTCTTGCGCTATTAACACCTTGGAGTTTTGAATTTTTAAGGAGCATATCTTGAAAGATTTTCCTAGACTTATAGCTAGATTTGCTGTTGAAAACGAGGATAACTTTGAAGTTATCACCGTGTATGATCATAAAATTCAAAGAGAGTTTTTAGATAAAAATTCACCTGTTTTAAACTCTATATCATCTATTTATACGACTGCTACATGGTTTGAACGAAAGATGAGAGATGATTTTGGTATCAAGATTGCGGGCACTTACGACAATAGACCACTGATCCACCATGAAAGATTTCCAGCGATTTATCCGATGAGAAAAGAGTTCCAAGAACAAGAGGTTAGTTTTAGCCAATATTCTCCATACAAATATGAAACAGTCAAAGGCGAGGGCGTATTTGAAGTGCCGGTCGGTCCAATTCATGCGGGTATCATAGAGCCTGGGCATTTTCAGTTTTCACAAGAGGGCGAGAGAATGTTGCATCTTGAGGTGAGACATTTTTATACATATCGTGCAATAGAAAAATCTTTAGAGGGTATAAAACTTTTAGATTCACGAGAAATTATAGAAAAAATCAGTGGAAATGAAAGCATAGCCTACCAATCAGCACTATTTAATATAATCATACAAGCTAGTAGTATCAAGTATGACGACAAGCTGAAAAAATATCACTGTTTGCTTTTGGAGATAGAGAGAATAATCCATCATTTGACCGATATCGGTTTTATCCCAAATGATGCTGGATTTGGTGCCGCACTTTCATTTGCATCACAATTGTCTGAAGATACAAGAGTGTTTTTGAAAAAGATTAGTGGTCATAGATTTGGTTTTGGAAGTATTGAATTTGAAACTAAAGAGTATGATGCAAATATGATAGAGAATTTTTTAAATACTTTGGAAGAAAAAGTAAAATGGTTTGAAAATTGGATTATGGATATTCCCTCACTTTGGGATAGATTTGATACAACAGGAACGCTAAACAAGAAAAAAGCCAGAAAATACGGAGTTGTTGGTGTAGTTGCCAGGGCAAGTGGGAAAAAAGTGGACTCCAGAGATAATGATTTTTACAAAAAATATGGTTTCATCTTGCAAAATGAATCAGTTGGTGATGTTGGTTCGAGATTTAAACTCAGAATTAAAGAGATATACAACTCCATAGAGATGATAAGAAACTTCATAGATGAGGCTCTACATGTAGAGCAACCAAAAAGCTTCAAAGATGGCGAATACATGAGCTTTGTTGAGAGTTCTATCGGTGAGCTCTTTATGTTTGTGAAGCTAAAAGATGGCTTGATAGAGAGATTTTATGCAAGAGACCCTAGTTTCATAAACTGGCAAGCGCTTTATCTGATGATGGAAAAAGATATCATAGCAGATTTTCCACTTATAAATAAAAGTTGTGATCTAAGTTATGCTGGGAGTGACTTATGATAAAGTTTTGGAAAAAGAGATTGCAAAATCCAATCTCGACAAAAAATCTAGAGTTTAATGATGAACTAAAGGAGATAAAAAAAGAGTTAAAAAGCGTGATTGCCAAAAGATTTGCAGGAAGCTTAGCGATAAGAATGGTAAGCAGTGGAAGCTGCAACGCATGTGAAGCAGAGTGCAATGCCCTATCAAATCCATACTATGACTTAGAGAGGCTAGGTATCCACTTCGTAGCAAGCCCAAGACACGCCGATGCGATGCTTTTAAGCGGAGTAGTCTCTATAAATATGTACCATCATGTACTAGATGCCTACCACCAAATGCCACAGCCCGCCCACATCATAACCCTCGGAGACTGTCCATTGCTAGAGGGAACATTCAAGCAAAACTTCGCTATAAAAGGTGCAAAATCCTTAAACCTGCCAATTTCACACCACATACAAGGGTGTCCACCAGAACCAAAAGAGATCATAAAAGGGTTGTTAGAGTTCATCAAAAATCCAAAGGACTTCTAAGCGTTTGCTGGCTTAACTCTCTAACTATATGCGTATAAATCATAGTAGTAGATATATCTTTGTGCCCCAAAAGCTCCTGTATAGTGCGTATATCGATGCCCGCTTGAAGCATATGAGTGGCATAGGAGTGTCTAAACCTCCATTCCCGCAAAATCATACCTATAACCCATAAAATTTCCTAAAACACGTACTTCAAAGCTAAAAACCAAGGTAAAATTAACCCAAACATAGGTATAATTATACCTATCAAGGAGTAAAAAA
>JALSKH010000158.1 GCA_026988975.1 Campylobacteraceae bacterium | reverse complement strand
TATGAAACAGCTAACTACAACAGCAGGTAATCCCGTAGGTGATAACCAAAATTCTCTAACTGCAGGAGAAAGAGGTCCTGTGCTGATGCAAGACTATTATCTTATAGAAAAGCTTGCCCATCAAAACTGATCTGTCAACCCTATTTCACACTCAGAATACAACATTCTAAGCAGCTGTATCTAATCGTATCTCTTTTTTATCTTCTGCTACACGACCACCACTATGTAGCATCAGAATCAGAAGTCTATTAACAAAAATTAGATAAAATTCTCTTGATACTACTTTCAAGGGAATTTATGCGCAATTTTATCAAGTTTTTTCTCGACAAGCCTAAAATGAACTATACTCTTTTTGTTCTTATCGCTTTTCTTGGGATCTACTCCTACATCCACACTCCTAAGGAGATTTTTCCTGTGTTTGATTTGGATATGATCAAGATTTCCGGCTCATATAGTGGAGCTTCTATAGATATCATGGATAAGATTGCCGTCAAAGAGATAGAAGATAGGGTTAAGGGACTTGAAGGCATAGATGATATGACTTCAGCCATCACTCCTGGTTCTTTTGTCATTATACTCAGCTTGAAAAAAGGGATAAACAAATACAATTTATCCGATAAAGTTAAAGATGCTATAGCAATAGCTAAACAAAATTTTCCAAGTGATATGAATGACCCCAAAGTGACTGTTTTAAATACAACAAAATTTCTCTTAAATCTATCTATCTCATCAAACAAAGTGAGTTTATCCAAGCTAAAAGAGTTGAGCGATGACATAAAAACGATGATTTTAGGCGTTAAGGATATCTCAGATGTAGTAGTATATGGAGATTCTGATATGTACTACAATATAGTCATAGATGAAAAAAAACTTGATGCACTAGGCGTAAATAAGAGTGAATTTTTAGCTGCACTTGCCAATATATCGTATATATTTCCAATCGGCAAGATAGAGGGTGAAGGCAAGCACTTCTATATATCCACCTACAACGGAGCCAAAACTGCAAAAGAGATGAGAGAGACTATAATCACAGTAAATGGCAAAAATCTTTACCTTAGCGATGTGGCGACTGTGCAAAAAAGATACGAAGATTCAAAAACACTCTCAACCATAAATACAAAACCCTCTTTGAGCCTAGCCATAACACAAGTAGAAGATGGGGATGCCTTAAAAACTTCAAAGCGAATAGAAAATCTACTCAAACCACTGGAGAAAAAGTATAAAAATATAGATTTTACGATCAATAATGATAGCTCAATTCGCATAAAAGATAGGCTAAATATAGTCATCTCCAACATCTTTTTTGGTATCATATTGGTGACTCTCCTTTTAGCCTTGCTTGTAAATCCAAAGATGGCTTTTATAGTTGGGCTTGGGATTCCGACATCATTTATCATGGCTATTATATATTTTCATATGTTTGGTTATACTATCAATATCATTTCACTCATCGGAGTTTTGCTAGCTCTTGGAGTGCTTGTAGATGATGCCATAGTCGTTTCTGAGAGTATCCAGCAGTATTTAGAGAGAGGTTACTCTCCTCATGACGCAGCACTTAAAGGTAGCAGTGAAGTAGCAAAACCTGTCATCATGGCCTCAGTCACAACCCTCTTCTCATTTATACCGATTTTGATGATAAGCGGGACTATGGGTGAGTTTATAAAACTCATTCCTATAGCAGTTTCAGCCTTGCTTGTAGCATCTCTCATAGAGTCGTTTGTGTTTCTTCCTCTTCATGCTGCCCATACGCTAAACAACAAAACAAGAGTTTTATCGTGGGAAAAACCGAACAGGATATATAACTATATCATACACAAATTGATGAATTTTAGAAAAACATTTTTATTTATATTTTTGATTTTAGTGCCTGTTTTGATTGTTTTTGGCGTAAAATCTTCAAGATTTCAAATGTTTCCAAAATTTGACTCAACAACCATGAGCATTTCTATGAAAGCAGATATCAACACACCCATAGAAGATACATATAAAAAAGTCAATGCCATAGCGGATGCACTCTATAAAAATAGAAAAAGATTTTTCATAAAAACTATCTCAACCATAGCAGGACATAGAAGAAATGCAGCAAATAGCAGTGAAAATTACCCTTTCGTCGCAAGCATAAGCATAGAGTTGTACAAGTTAAAACCAAATGATTTTGCAAACAAATACATCACTCCAAATTTGAGTCTATATTATGATAAAAAGGGCAGAATTAGAGATAAAACATCTCAAGAGATAGCAAAAGAGATAAAAACATTTTTAAAACAGAAAAAATTCAAAAAAGAGCTTAAACTTTCAGAGCTTTTTATAGCAGAGCGAAGAGCGGGACCTGTCAAAAGCGATGTAAAAATCGGAGTAGTTTCAGACAACACAAAACTCGTAAAAAATGCGATAAGCAAGATCGAAGGCGCACTTTCAAAACTTCAAGGCATCAAAACACTCACAGACAATGCACATGAGGGCATAGATGAGATAAAGATAAGAGTAAACAGATATGGAGAGAGTTTAGGATTGAGCGAGAGATCGATAGGAAGGACACTTTCAGATTTCTTTTTAGAGAAAAAGATTGCAACTGCGCTTGATAGTAAAGATCTTTTAGATATCAGGGTTCAAAGCGTTGGCAAAGATGATTTGCAAAGATTGAAAAATATGCAGATACCATTAAATAACGGTAAAGTTGTTGCCCTGCACAGTGTTGCGGATTTTATAATAAACAAATCTTTTGAGAGAGTCAGCAAGGATTTTGGAAAGAGGACTTTTTATATATATGCAAATGTAAATCCCAAGAAACTAACAGCAAACGAAGCGATTGACAAGATAGAGCCAGTGCTAAAAGAGGTAAGAAAAACCGGTGTAAAACTAGAACTTTTAGGAGAGAAAAAGAAAAATGCCGAACTCAAAAGCGATATGATGAGTGCCACATTTGTAGCAGTTTTACTCATCATCTTAAGTCTTTTGTATCTGTTTAACTCTTTTAGCGATACTTTTATAATCGCTTCAGTTATGCCATTTTCATTTTTAGGCGTCATCATAGGACACCATGTCATGGGCTTAAACTTAAGTATGCCCTCCATCATCGGCTCACTAGGACTTGCTGGAGTCGTTATAAATGATGGGATTCTCATGATAACATACCTGCAAAAAACCAAAAACTTAGAAGAGTTTTTTAGCGAATCCTCCAAAAGGCTAAGACCGATATTTCTAACTTCCATAACAACGCTCATCGGTCTTTCGACTCTGATATTTTTCCCAACAGGACAAGCAGTCATCTTTCAACCACTTGCAGTTTCACTAGGCTTTGGACTAGCATGGGGAACCGTACTAAATCTCATATATGTGCCAACACTTTACGCAGTGCTACATAGAAAAAGATATAAAAAAGGGCTGGCAAAATATTAAGAGACCACTGCATAGTAGGAGTGGTCTCTTTAAGCATCTATTGCATAAAACCTGCTATCTTCTTCATTAAATTGTTCAATCTCTCCCGTTTCGATTGTATAGTACCAACCAACGATCTTTAGGGAGCCCTGTATAACTTTTTCACAAACATATGGATATGTGAGTAAATTTTGGAGCGAGAAGATTACAGAAATTTTCTCCATATACTTCAATTTTTCTTCTTGGTTTAACTGTTTTTTTATAGATATATTCTCTACTATCTCTTTTACTCTGTTTCCGTTTTTCAACCATTGGATAAGATTTGGCATATTATTAGAGTCCAAACTCTCTATGTGATTTAGTGCATGTATGGCACCACAGTGAGAGTGTCCGCAAACTATGATATTTGATAAATTTAACTCATTGACTGCATACTCGATAGTAGATGCTATCTCAGTGCCAACATCACTGCCAAATGGTGATACAAAATTACCAACATTTCTATGCATAAACAGATCCCCTGCTTTTGAATTTGTAATTATATTTGGTGCAACCCTAGAGTCGCTACAACCTATAAATAGAGCTTTAGGATTTTGACCATTTTTTACTAAATTTATGTACTCATTTTTATGTTTTGAAAAATCTTTTTTTTGAAACTTTCCAATACCCTCAACTAATTTATCTATATCCATAAAATACTCCATTAACCATAAAAGGTTTACTGATATTGTATTATTATAGTTTTAACTGACTTTGCCGATACACTTAAAAAAGACTATAAACCACATTGGAGAAGTTTATCTAAAATTAACTTAATTTGAAAATTTAATTCATAGATATAAAAGCAGTAATTTGGTAGTATTTAGATATTTTTTGGTAGAAGGAGTATATTTATGACACCACATATCGAAGCAAAAAAAGGCGAAATTGCAAAAACAGTTTTGATGCCGGGAGATCCCTTGAGAGCTAAACATATAGCTCTAAATTTTCTAGAAGATGTAAAACAGGTAAATAGTGTAAGAAATATGCTAATGTTTACAGGAAAATACCAGGGAAAAGATGTCTCTATTTGTGGCTCAGGCATGGGAGTTCCTTCTATAGGAATCTACTCTTATGAACTTTTTAAATTTTATGGCGTTGAAAATATAATCAGAGTTGGCTCAAGTGGTGCATATAGCGAACATTTAGATATATACGATGTCGTCCTTACAAAAGAAACTTTTAGCGACTCTAGTTCATTTTCAAAGCTTGTTATAGGCGAGGATATACATGAATCATATCCATCTGCAAAACTAAATGAGAGCTTAAAAAACTCTGCAAAAAATCTCAATATAAAACTTTTCGAGGAGAGAGTCCACTCAAGCGATGTCTTCTATGGCGTAAGAACACTTGAAGATACCATAAAAGCAACAAATGCAACATGCGTTGAGATGGAATCTTACGGACTCTTCATCAATGCAAAAGCTACAGGCAAAAATGCGGCTTGCTTGCTAAGTATATCAGACCATTTAGTAACAAAAAAAGAGACTACCTCAAAAGAGAGGCAGACTGCATTTAATGATATGATAAACATAGCTCTAAATAGCTTATAGTGCGTAAGGTCAGGTAAAAAAAGATTTTCCTAGTTCTGTTTTAGGTATATCTAGATGAGAAGATATGGAACATGCGATATCTGCAAAAGTATCTCTTATCCCAATCTCTCCTAAATTTGCCCCTTTTAGCATACCAAAAACCGGCACTTTTTCTCTGGTGTGGTCACTTCCTTTAAAGGTTGGATCACATCCGTGATCTGCTGTTATAATCAAAAAATCTCCATCTTTTAGAGCCTTTATGATCTCCACTAGCCTACCATCAAAATACTCTAACCCTCTTGCATACCCTTCCACATCTCTTCTGTGTCCCCACTCCATATCAAAATCTATCAAATTTGTATATATTATGCCATCACGATTTAGCTCACTCATCTCTTTCAAAGTAGCGTCAACCAAACCCTCTAATTTGTAAGCTAGCGTTTTTTTAGTTATTCCAAAACCACCAAATATATCTGAAATCTTGCCAACACCAACAACCTCTTTTTGATGCTCTTTTGCAATCTCCAATATGGATTTCCCACTAGGTCTTAGCGCATAATCTCTTCTATTTTTTGTTCTTTTAAAATCTCCTGCTTTGCCAGTAAAAGGCCTAGCTATAACTCTTCCAATTCCAAATCTGTCACAAACGATTCTGGCTACTTCACAAAGCCTATATAGTTTTTCAAGCCCAAACTGCTCCTCATGAGCAGCAATCTGCAAAACCGAATCAGCACTTGTGTAAAATATAGGATAACCACTTCGCAAATGCTCTTCTCCCAAAGAGTTAATTATCTCAACTCCAGAGGCATGTCTATCTCCCAAAATACCATCTATCCCGGACTTTTGTTTGATTTCATCAATCATCTCTTTTGGAAAAACAGGCTCTTTTTTTTCAAAATAGTTAAGTTGTATATCCATAGCAACTCCTGCCATCTCCCAATGCCCTGAGAGCGTATCTTTTCCAGCTGAAATCTCTTTTAAAGCTCCCCAAAAACTCTCTTTTAGAGGCTCTTTTTGAATCTCTACATGTAGAGATTTTTTATTGTTTAATTCATATGATTTTAAAAGTCCTAGTGAGCTTAGATTTGGGATTTTAAGCATATAATTTTTCGCTATATGACCTAATGTATCGGCTCCCTCATCTCCAAAATTCTTAGCATCATCGGCATTTCCTATGCCAAAAGAATCCATAACCAGCCAAATAACTCTTTTCATTAGTAACTCCCCTCTTGTGCTTTTTCTCCTTTAACGATGGCAACTCCAGAGCTTGTTCCAAGTCTATTGGCTCCTGCTTCTATCATCTCTTGTGCTTTTTCATAACTTCTGATTCCACCAGCAGCTTTTATAAGAACATCATCCCCTACTACGCTTTTCATAATCTCTATATCTCTCAAACTAGCGCCTCTCGTACTAAAGCCAGTTGAAGTTTTAACAAAATCAACCTTTAACTCTCTACAAATCTTGGAAATTTTTTCTATCTCATCTTCACTAAGCAAAGCTGTCTCAAATATCACTTTAAGAGTGACATCTTTACATGCCAACCTTAGCTCTTTTATATCAGATTCAACCAAATCATATCTATCTGATTTTACCCATCCTACATTGATAACCATATCAATCTCATCAGCCCCATCTTCGATAGCACATCTAGCTTCATAAGCTTTGGCTTTCGTACTCATAGCGCCCAATGGAAAACCAACAACACTGCAAACTTTTACATTTTGATTTTCTAAAAACTCTTTTGCATCTTTCACATAACAAGAGTTGACGCAAACGCTACAAAAATTATACTCATCCGCCTCTTGACACAACTTTTTTATATTTTGTATATTTGCATCTTGCTTCAAAAGAGTATGGTCTATATAGCTCGATAAATTTTTCATAAAAATCCTTAATTTTTCCGAAAGTATAGCAAAAATAAAAGCTTTTTTAGCTAAACTTAGCCTTATGAGAACAAATTTAGATAGATTAATAAACTCGGCAAAAGAGGCATATCAAAGAGCATATGCCCCATATAGTAATTTTAAAGTGGGCTCTTGCGTACTTGATGAAAACGGCAACATACACAACGGTTGCAATGTGGAAAATGCTGCATATCCAAGTGGAAGTTGTGCAGAAGAGCAAGCCATAGGTACAATGATAGCAAATGGCGGCAGAGTGATAAAAGAGATAGTAGTCATAGGCAAATCAGATGAACTAATAACCCCATGCGGAGCTTGTAGGCAAAGAATCAGAGAATTTTGCGATAAAGATACTCTTGTGCATATATGCGATATAGATAGAGGTTATCTAAAAAGCTTCCATCTTCAAGAGCTTCTTCCTTGTTCATTTGGTCCTGAAAATTTATAAACTACCTCTCTTTTATATACGGTACGCCATCTGCTTTTGGTGCGATAGCTCGACCGACAAATCCTGCTAAAAGTACAACGGTCAATATATATGGTCCTGCCTGTATGAGTTGCACAGGAACTTCGCCCAAGAAAGGAACAACAACACCTTGCAACCTCATGGACAGAGCTTCTAAAAAACCAAACAAAAAGCACGATAACATAGCTGGAGTAGGTTTCCACTTACCAAATATCATGGCTGCTAGTGCTATATATCCCTGACCTGCGGACATATCTCTAGTAAATGAAGCATTTTGCGCGATAGAGATATAAGTACCTCCTATGCCTGTAAGGATACCACCAATCAATATAGCCCTATATCTAAGGAAATCCACAGAAATTCCGGCAGTATCAACAGCTTTTGGATTTTCACCCACTGCTCTCAATCGCAATCCAAATCTAGTTTTAAAAAGTATCCAATATGTTAATCCGACACAAACAAACGCTAAATAAACCAACAAATTATGACCACTAATGAGCTTAGTATATATCTCTCCCAAAAAAGGCACTTGAGAAATCGCATCGGCTCCGGGAAGTTTTATAGACATAAATCTAGCACTACTTGGCAATGTGGGAGTCTGTCCAGCCCTATGAAACCACGCAATTCCCAGCACAACTGTCAGTCCAGAGACTATGATGTTGATGGCCACTCCACTTACTACTTGATCGCCCTTATGCGTTATGGAAGCAAATCCATGCACAAGACTAAGCGCCATGCCAGTCAATATAGCTGCACCAAGTCCAAGCCATGCTGATCCCGTCACAGCAGCCACACTTGCTGCTGCAAATGCACCAGCAAGAAGCTTACCTTCTAAACTTATATCTACAACACCGGATCTCTCTGAAAAAATCCCAGCCATGGCAGCAAATATCAAAGGCGTAGATAGGCGTATAGTCGCTGATAGTATAGAAAGCAAATCATTTAGTGAAAGATCCATTTACGCCTCCTTGGCTTCTATTTTTCTATAAAAGATGGAAAACAGTCTCTCCACCCATGGTTTACTCATGTATGCCAAAGCTCCACTAAATAAGATGATGAGACCTTGAATAACAAATACCATCTCTTTAGAGATTGCTGGCATATCAAAAGATAGCTCTGCTCCACCTTGAAAAAGAGCTCCAAAAAGGATACTTGCCATAATGATACCAACAGGATGATTGCGACCCATAAGTGCCACAGCTATACCAGTAAAGCCATACCCAGCCACAAAATCAAGCATAAGCTTATGCTGAACACCCATGATCTCATTGACGCCTGCAAGTCCTGCTAATGCACCTGAAATCAGCATGGTAATCATGATGACTTTTTTAGTATTTATTCCGGCATATGAAGCAGCTGGCTCACTAAAACCGACTGAACGCATCTCATATCCCCATCTTGTATGCCAAATATATATCCAAACCAACAAAGATGTAATCAATGAAATGATAAAGCTGAAATTCAAAGGAGATTCTGAAATTTTAATCCCAAATGTTGCAAACATCGCCTGCATAGTAGGCATCCATGCCGATTCTAAAAAAGTACGGCTTTGCGGAGTCATACTACCTGGCATGATAAATACATTTACAAGCAGATATACCATAAGATTTGCAGCAATGAAGTTAAACATGATAGTAGTTATAACTATATGGCTACCTCTATATGCCTGCAGATAAGCAGGTATAGCTGCCCAAGCTGCACCAAAAAGCATAGCTGACATAATCGCAATAGGAAAAAGCAACCAAAAAGGCAGATAGTGATCAAGCGCAAGTAGTGCGACAGCGACACCGAGACCACCTATATAAGCTTGCCCCTCTCCACCTATATTAAATAACATCGCATGAAAAGCTACAGCTACTGCAAGTCCCGTAAAGATAAAGTTAGTAGCATAATATAGAGTATATCCTATACCTTCACTACTACCAAATGCTCCTTCAATCATCAACTTCAGTGCCTCGATAGGATTTTCTCCGATAAGATATATGATAAGAGCAGAAACCCCAAGCGCCATCGCAAGGTTAATCAAGGGTATCAATAAAATATCTGCCCAGACAGGTAGTGATTTAGATGTTCTACTCATACACTCGCCCCTTCGTGAGAATTTGTCATCATAAGTCCCAAACTCTTCTCATCTGCATCTTTAGCATCAACTTCTCCTACTATTTTGCCATCAAACATCACGATTATGCGATTTGACAAAGACAAAAGCTCATCAAGCTCTCCAGAAACCAGTAGCACCGCACTTCCCTCATCTCTCATAGCCACGATCTGCTTATGAATAAATTCAATAGCACCTATATCTACACCTCTAGTAGGCTGTCCAACAAGCAAAACTTTTGGGGAACGATCCATCTCTCTAGCTAGTATCAGTTTTTGCTGATTGCCACCTGAAAAATTCGCCGATTTTATATCTGGATTTTGAGGTCTGACATCAAATCGTTCCATAATATCTACACAATGTCTTCTGATTGCTCCTGTTTTGGTCAAAATCATACCATTATATGCGGGAGAATTATGATAACCCAATATCGATGATTCACTAGCAGAAAATTGCGGTATAAGACCTCTTTTTAGCCTATCTTCAGGAACATGAGCGATACCTGCTTCTCTGATCTTTTTAGGATTTGTAGCAAGCGAAGGAGTGATGGCAACGGAAGAGATCTTGACCTCTCCCTCTGTACATGTACGCATACCGGCAAGTACCTCAAGAAGCTCTCCTTGCCCATTTCCAGATACTCCGGCAACCCCTACAATCTCGCCAGCTCTTACATTGAAGTTCAAATTGTCCAATCTCCTAACGCCATGGGCATCAGTAAGTCCAAGTTTTTTGACTTCAAGCAAAATTTCTCCTGGCTTGGCAGGTGATTTGTCGATCTCCATGCGAATACTTCTGCCCACCATAAGCTCGGCAAGCTCTTCTTTGCTTGTTTGAGATGTTTTTAGATTGGCAACAATCTCTCCGTTTCTCATGACTGACACATTATCGGTTAGATTCATTATCTCTCGAAGTTTATGAGTGATTATCACGATAGTAGTTCCCTGCTTTTTGAGTGCACGCAGGATATCAAACAGCTGTTCAGCCTCTTGAGGAGTTAAAACACCAGTGGGTTCGTCAAGTATAAGCACTTTTGCGCCTCTATACAAGGCTTTTATAGTCTCTACTCTTTGTTGCTGCCCAACTGGTATGGTATCGATTCTAGCATTTAAATCTATATATAAACCATAATTTTGTTCAAGTTTTTTAACTTCACTCTTGGCTTTAGCGATACTATGAGAGAGCATCATTCCGCTCTCTGCTCCAAGAATTATATTTTCAAGTACAGTAAAGTTCTCTACAAGCATAAAATGCTGATGCACCATACCTATACCAGCACGAATCGCATCGGTAGAATTATGTATAGCAGTCTCTTTGCCATCAACATATATCTCACCACTGTCAGCTTCATAAAAGCCATACAATATACTCATTAGAGTAGATTTACCAGCACCATTTTCACCAACTACACCATGAATGGTACCTTTGTAAATCTTAAGATCAACATTTTTATTTGCTTGTACGGAGCCAAAGGATTTGGATATTCCCTTTAGCTCAATGGCTACATCAGACATAAGCAGTTTGCTGTGATTAGTATGTGCAGCTATTGTTAGACATATAGTCGTGAACTTTTATCTTGCCTGATATAATATCTGCTTTAGCTTGATCAACAGCCTTTTTCATCTGCGGAGTAATCAAATTTTTATTGTATTTATCAAGTGCCCAATCTACACCATTTTCTTTTAATCCAAGTGCTTTGATACCTGGTTTAAATGTGCCGTCTTTAACAGATTTAAAAAGGTTATATGCAGCTACATCTACTCTTTTTACCATTGATGTAAGCATAGTACCAGGTTGTAAATAGTTTTGATCAGAATCCACTCCTATAGCTAACTTACCAGCATCTTTGGCTGCTTGATATACACCTATTCCTGTGCCTCCGGCTGCAGCAAAAATCACATCTACCCCTCTATCAAACTGTCCTTTTGCCAACTCTCCACCTTTGCTTGGGTCATTCCAAGCTGATGGTGTACTTCCTGTCATATTTACTATCACTTCTGTTTTTGGATTTGCGTATTTTACGCCTTGCTCATATCCACACTCAAATTTTCTAATCAATGGTATATCCATACCACCTATAAAACCAACTTTGTGAGTTTTTGATGCCATAGCTGCTAGCATACCAACCAAAAATGAACCCTCTTGTTCTTTAAAAACTATAGATTGAACATTTGGTCTATTTACTACCATGTCTATGATACCAAACTTTGTATTAGGGTACATTTTTGCAACTTTATCGATAGCAGGACCTTGAGCAAAACCGATACCTAACACAGGGTTTGCACCTCTTTTTGCCATCTTTTTGATTGCCTGTTCTCTTTGAGTAGGATTTGTGATTTCAAAACTTTTGTAGCTTATGCCAGTCTCTTTTTTAAACTTCTCGATGCCATTATAGACACCCTCGTTAAATGACTTATCAAATCTGCCGCCCATATCAAATACGACCGCTGGCTTAAAATTACCAGCACTTAATGCAGCAACTGCAACTGTTAAAACTACTCCTGTTTTCCACATCTTCATCTTTTCTCCT
>JALSKH010000157.1 GCA_026988975.1 Campylobacteraceae bacterium | reverse complement strand
AGACAGCGTAACAGTAAGATTTCGTCCGGTCATGATGACAGCATTTGGAACGATAGCTGGTATGATTCCGATCGCTCTTGAACAAGCAGTTGGATTAGAGAGGTTAAGTCCGCTAGCAGATGTAGCTCTAGGCGGACTTTTAATAGGTGCGCTTTTAACACTGATTTATGTGCCAATGTATGCCTATATGTTCGATAAGAAAAGGAGTAAAAATGGATGAGACAACAAAGGGGGTAAATGCTCTTAAGAAGGAGATTAGAACGGAAATAAGAGCTATTTTAAAACTCAACATGTCGTTTGAGGGATGGAGTGTACCTGAGATGGATGATAAAGAAGCAGCCACGCAGATACTAGAGGTGATGCAAAAAGCGTTAGACGAATTAAAAGAAGAGTATAAATAAAAAGGAAAATTCAAATGGATGATATGGTTAGAAATACACCACTAAAAGATGTAAAGCCGATGAAAGTAGATGTAGATAGTTTTATAGAGCTATACAATGATGATAAAGCGATTTTGCTAGACATCAGAATGCCTTTTGAAACAGCTGTTTGGGGAGTAAAATTTGCTACTGAGATACCATACAACGAGCTACCAGATAGGCTTGATGAGTTGCCAAAAGACAAAGTGATAGTTTGTGCATGCCCTGCCGAGTACAGAGCAAGTATGGCAAAAGAGTACCTCAGATACAAAGGATTTAATGCAAAAACCCTAAATGGTGGACTTCTAGCACTGATGGAGAGATTAAAAGGCGGACAAGCTAAAGATATCAAACAAGGATAGAGATGTATGATTATATAGTTTATTTTTTAGTTACTCTCTTCTTCTCCTCGTTTTTTGCGATGGGAGGAGTTGGGAGTGCGATAGCATTAGTCTCTATATTTCCGATGCTTGGGCAGAGTTTTAACCTCTCCCGAGCTTTGGCTCTTTTTGTAAATACATCATCTACATTTAGTGCAAGCGTGATGAACTTTTACAGAGGTGTGCTTGATTTGAAATTTGCTATGCCTTTGGTTATAGCTGTGTTAATCTCTACGCCGATAGGGGCTTATCTGTCGCAGTTTGTAAATCATAAAATTCTTGCGTGGATGTTGGTCGCATTTTTATTGATAAGTGCTACACTGATGCTTTTTTACAAAAGAGAAGCAAAAACCAGCTACACAAAAACATGGGTTTTGTATGCCATAGGCTTAGGAGTAGGAGTCATCTCAGGCATGCTAGGAGTTGGCGGAGGAGCACTAATCATGCCACTTTTGATTCTTCTAGGATTTGATGCAAAAAAAGCAGCATACTCTGTCAGTTTTGTCATACCTTTCTCTTCATTAGGAGCATTTGTAACATACTTACAATTTGTAAAGATGGATTGGTTTCTACTAGCAGATGTAACAGTAGCTGCCCTAATAGGCGGATACATAGGCGGAAAGATAATGCACTTCAAGCTCTCACAAAAAGGCGTAAAAAAACTAATAGGAGTAGTGCTATACCTAATAGCTATAAAGATGATCATAAAATTGGTATGATAAAAAAGACACAATTATTATTGATAATTGTGTCAAAAGGGGTATAAGGGGACTATATCCCTTTTTTTTATTTTATAACTGACCTTACGTACTATAAGCACACCTAGGTGATAAAAGTTGCACTCTAATGCAAGGAAGTAT
>JALSKH010000156.1 GCA_026988975.1 Campylobacteraceae bacterium | reverse complement strand
TATGATATAGACTCAGTTATACACTTTGCAGGACTCAAAGCTGTCGGAGAGTCTGTCGAAAAACCTCTGAAATATTATGATAACAATGTAGCAGGAACTATAAGGCTTTTAGAGGTTATGAGTGAGTACGATACCAAAAAGATACTCTTTAGCTCCTCTGCTACTGTTTATGGAGACCCACAAAATGTCCCTATAAAAGAGAATTTTCCAGTCGGAGGTACAACAAATCCTTATGGCACGAGCAAGTATATGATAGAGAGAATTCTGCAAGATCTATATATAAGTGACAATGAGTGGAAAGTAGCGATACTTAGATATTTCAACCCAGTAGGAGCTCACGAGAGTGGACTCATAGGCGAAGACCCGAATGATATACCAAACAATCTCATGCCATACATCTCTCAAGTGGCTGTTGGAAAGCTAAAAGAGTTGAGTGTATTTGGAGATGATTATGACACAAAAGATGGCACAGGCGAGAGAGACTATATACATGTAGTTGACTTGGCAAATGCTCATGTGAAAGCCATAGACTATCTAAATAATTCAACATTTAACATTCAAAACGCAACATTTAACATCGGAACTGGTCAGGGCTACTCTGTGTTAGAGATGGTGAAAGCTTTTGAAGAGGCAAGTGGAAAAAGAGTACTATATAAGATAACACCAAGAAGAGCTGGAGATATAGCAAAATGCTATGCGGACCCAAGCCATGCAAAAGAGGTGTTAGTGTGGGAGGCAAAAAGGAGCTTGAAACAGATGTGTATAGATAGCTGGAATTGGCAAAGTAAAAATCCAAATGGATACTAAAAGTCTAAATTAAGCACTACTTTGGTATAATTTCAAAAATTGAAACTATACCAAAGGCTGTTTATGCAAAGCGAAGAGTTAACACTATCTGTACTAAGAAAGATAGAAACTACTAAAAACCAAACAACCCTCTCAAAAGAGCTGGGCATAAGTATAGGAAAAACAAACTACATACTAAAAGCATTGATAAACAAAGGTCTCATAAAAGTTGAAAATTTTATAAACAATAAAAACAAAAGAGCATACAGATACCTTTTGACCGAAGAGGGCATAAAAGATAAAATAAACCTAACTAAAAAATTCATCAAAAGAAAAAAAGCAGAGTATGAAGAGTTGCAGAGGGAATTGGAATCTTGAAAGCTCTTAATGTGAGAAATAGATTAAACTTCTTTATGAAAATCTTCTTGCTATTGTTCATTCCTTTTGCTCTTTTTGCTCAAAAACCGCATCTGCTTTTACTCAAAGTTTATAAAGATCAAAACATCTCAAATTGGGTCATGAGTAAAAGAGGCAATTTATTTGAGCGACTTGCAAAAGTAAAACCTTACGAAAATAACATCATAAAGATCATCCCGCAAATACCTGTAAAAAGCAGAAAAAATATGCTTAAATTTCTAAAAGAGATTGAAGCTAAAAATGGAGAGGGCGTAGTGGTTCGTGACCCAAATGCTCCATACATTGCTAAAAGAACCCAAAAAGCATTAAAAGTAAAATCATTTCATGACACAGAGTGTAAAGTTATAGGCTATAATGAAGGTCATGGAAAATATAAAGAGATGATGGGTTCGCTTATATGTAAACTAGACAATAATATTTCGTTTAAGATAGGAAGTGGTTTTAGTGTAAAAGAGCG
>JALSKH010000155.1 GCA_026988975.1 Campylobacteraceae bacterium | reverse complement strand
CCAGCTAGTTATGATGTTGGAAGTCATCTAAATATAGTCTTAGTTTCCATTCCTGAGGGCGAAGATAAGATAGCAAAATACCCGGTTATGTTTGAAAGAGCAGATTTGATTCTTTTTACAAAAACAGATCTTTTGCCATATTTTGAGTATGATTTGGAAAAAGAGAAACAAAGCGCTAGAAGACTCAAGCCAAGCGTAGATATATTGGAATTTAGCACAAAAGATGAAGAGAGTATCAAAAAAGTAGCAAACTGGATAAAATTCAAAATGGAGGTTAGATAATGTGTTTATCTATACCGAGTAAAGTTGTCCATATCGACGAAAACAATATGGCTACAGTCGATACAATGGGAGTCAAAAGAGAGGTGACACTCGATCTCATAGATGAAAAGGTAGAAATCGGAGATTTTGTACTTATACATGTAGGTTTTGCGATGAATAAAATCAGCCAAGAAGAGGCAAAACAGAGCTTGGAAGTATATGAAGAGATTGTAGCCAAGATGAACTCTGAGGAGATAGATCCACTTGAGGGAGATGCAAACTATGCCACTTGATTTGATAGAGAGCTTCAGGAATCCAAAGCATATAAAAGCTTTAGCGCAAGAGATAAAAAAGGAGTGCAAAAGCAAGATAAATATCATGGAAGTCTGTGGAGGTCATACTCATACTATCATGAAGTATGGTTTACCACAGATACTTCCCGATCTAATAGAGTTTATACACGGTCCAGGATGTCCTGTTTGCGTTATGCCAAAAGAGAGGATAGACCATGCCATTGCACTTGCTAGTATGGATGACACTATCTTAGCAACACTAGGAGATATGATAAGAGTGCCAGGAAGCAAAACATCCTTGCAAAAGTTAAGGGCAGAGGGTAGGGATGTGAGGTCTCTATATTCGCCACTTGATGTCATAAAAATTGCAAAAGAGAATCCAGATAAAAAGGTCATATTTTTTGCGATAGGGTTTGAGACGACGACCCCTATGAGTGCAGTTTTGCTAGAGCAAACCATAAAATTGGGCATAAAAAATCTATATTTTCATATAAATCATGTTCTGGTTCCTGAGCCGGTAGAAGCGATTGTCTCTGGTGGAGATTCAAAGATAGATGCCTTTTTGGGACCTTCGCATGTGAGTGTTATCACAGGATATGGGATTTTTGAGCCGATTGTTAAAAAGTATAAAACTCCTATAGTCGTAGCAGGGTTTGAGCCTGTAGATGTGATGGAAGCTGTTTTGATGACAGTTAGACAGTTCAATGAAAACAGAGTAGAAGTTGAAAACCAGTACAAAAGAGCCGTAAGCAAAGAGGGAAATATAAAAGCACAAAATCTGATAAACAGATATATGTGCAAAAGAGATCATTTTAGATGGAGAGGCTTGGGAGATATAGCAAACAGTGCTTTAAAACTAAGAAGTGAGTACGCAGAGTTTGATGCTGAGATTGTTTTTGATGAGATACTTCCAAAGGAGCAGATAGATGACCATAAACTCTGCATTTGTGGCGATATTTTAAAAGGAAATGCGAAGCCGTTTGATTGCAAAGTTTTTGGAAAAGCTTGCACTCCTAATAGTCCGATGGGCTCCTGTATGGTTTCAAGTGAGGGAGCTTGCGCAGCATACTATAAGTATGGAAAATTTATAGGTAAAGGTATGAGATGAGTAAAAAAAGGATAACGCTCTCACAAGGAGGCGGAGGAGAAGAGACGAGCAGTCTCATAAAAGAGCTGTTTTTCAAATATTTTAAAAACGAGACTCTGTTAAAAATGGAAGATGCAGCAGTTTTGAGTCTAAAATCAGATAAAATAGCCTTTACAACAGACTCTTTTACTGTAAGCCCTATCTTTTTCAATGGTGGTAATATAGGCAAATTAGCCATAGCAGGAACTATAAACGATATATCTATGATGGGTGCAAAACCACTCTATCTTACCTGCTCTTTTATGATTGAAGAGGGATTTTTATACGAAGATTTGGAGAGAATCGTCAAAAGCATGAGTGAAGAGTTAAAAGTAAGTGGAGCTTTGATAGTAGCAGGAGATACAAAAGTAGTGCCAAAGGGCAGTGTGGATGGACTCTTTATAAATACTTCAGGCATAGGTGAAGTGCTAAAAGATGGTATTTCAGCTCACAATCTATGTGATACAGACTCTATCATAGTCTCAAACGAAGTGGGCAATCACGGTGCTTGCATACTTGCAAAAAGAGAAGATATAGAACTTGATATAAAGCTTAAGAGCGATTGTGCAACTCTATGGCCGATGATAGAAGCTTTGATAGAGCAAGGAGTTGAGATAAAATCTTTAAGAGATGCTACAAGAGGCGGATTGAGTGCAGTTTTAAATGAATGGGCTGAAACTTCAAATGTCACTATAGAGGTAGATGAAGATAAGATTCCAGTAGCAGATGAAGTCAAAGGTATATGTGAAATGTTAGGTTTTGAGCCTTATGAGTTTGCAAATGAAGGAACTATGATACTTTGTGTACCTAAGGGCGAAGAGGCAAAAGCTCTGGAGGTTTTGCAAAGATTTGAAAAGACAAAGAAGGCTTCATTTATAGGAAAAGTGACAAACAGATATGAAAACAGAGTGATACTAAATACACCATGGGGTAGCAGTAGATATCTAGAGCTGCCAAAAGGTGAACTTCTTCCTAGGATTTGTTGATGCATGAGTCTTCGATAGTCTCTTCGCTTTTGGAGATATGCGAAGAGAATGCCAAAAAAGAGGGTGTTGAAAAGATAACTAAAGTTGAGGTAAAGATAGGAGTTTTGAGTGGCGTAGAGCCTGATCTTCTGCAAAGAGCTTTTGACACATTTAAAGAAAAAACCATCTGTGATGGGGCAGAATTTGTGATGAATATTCAAAAAATTGTGATATACTGCAATGAGTGCAAAAAAGAGTTTACACTAGAGAAAAATGAGTTTGTCTGCCCTACATGTAAAAGTTTTGATATAGAGACAAGGGATGGAAAAGATATGTATCTTATGAGATTAGAGATGGAGTGATATGTGAAAAAAAGTACGATAGTTTGGATACAGGGAATCACTTGCAATGGAGATTCGCACTCTTTTTTCAACTATCAAAATATGAAAAATTTTGCAAAAAATTTTGAGATTATATATCATCCTTTGCTTTTGAGTGATTTTGATTTGCAAGGAGTGATGAAGTCTAATGATAAGTATGATTTTCTTATCATAGAGGGCTCTTTTACCAAAAAAGCCGAGTATGTAGATAGATGTGGATATAGTTTTGAAGAGTTAGTGGAAAATCTCTCAAAAAGAGCGGAGCATATCATCTGCGCCGGTAGTTGTGCTAGTTTTGGCGGACTTTTTAGACAAAGAGACGAGGAAAATATAACAGGAGCGCTATTTAGTGGCGAGGAAGCGGGTGGATACTGGGATAAAAATAAAAAAGTCGTAAATATTCCTGGTTGTCCGGCACATCCTAGATGGATAGCAGACACTCTTTTTATGCTTAGAGAAGGCAGAGAAGTTTTACTAGACGAATTTTTGAGACCAAAAGAGGTATTTGCATATTTTGTTCATCATGGTTGTTTGAGAAATGAGTATTTTGAGTGGAAAATAGACACAAAAGAGTTTGGCGAAAAAGAGGGTTGTCTCTTTTATGAACATGGTTGTAGAGGTCCTATGACACACGCTAACTGCAATAAAATCCTCTGGAACGAGGTAAGCTCAAAAACCAGAGCAGGCTCTCCGTGTCTAGGCTGTACTGAGCCTGATTTTCCAAGAGACAATGTATATGAAACCAAAACTCATATGTCTCTGCCTGCTACACCGACAGGCGTAAGCAGAAGAGCCTACTATACTATCACAGGCATCGCAAAGAGTTTTAAGATAGACAGACTTGAGAGAAAGTTAATCCAATGACAACAAAAGAGATAATCCAAAGAATCGAAGGCGAAGCAACGCTTGAATTAGATTGGGAAAAGAACAAAATCACCTACGCAAAGATAAAATTTTTAAACTATAGAGCTATTGAGGATATTTTAGTAGGCAAACACCTTCTTGACTCCTTGATGATCACGCCTAGAGTTTGCGGTATATGTTCGCACTCTCATGTAAATGCTACTATACTTGCTATCGAAGATTGTTATAGAAATGTTGGTATTGATTTAAAAATTGGCAAAAAAGCTCACTATATACGAGAGTTGGTTTTAAATGCTGAAAAGATTCAAAATCATATAAAGTGGTTCTATTTTTTGATTTTGCCAGAATTTTTTAAGATAAGTGGCAAAAAACTAACCCAAACTGAACCTTTTAAAGATAGAGAGTGGTTCGAAGCGCAAAAGGCTCTGAGCGACATCCTTAAAATGGGAGCTATATTTTCAGGTCAGTGGCCTCATGGCTCTTTTGTGATGCCAGGGGGTGTTACGAGTGACCCGCTAGAGAGTGACATAATAAATGCTAAAAACTTTCTAACTTTAACTAAAGAGTTTTGTGAAGAGAGACTTTATGGAAGAGATATAGAGGAATTTTTAGAGATAGAAACAGTAAATGATCTTCTAAAATTTGACTCTACGCTAGATATGGCTGTAACTCACCTAAGAGAGCTTGAATTTAACAAAATAGGCAAAAGTTACGATAGATTTATATCATTTGGCAAGTATGGTAAAATCAATGAGCCATATAAAGCCATAAAAACCAGGATATTTAAAGCAGATGAAAAGTTTGTCTCAGAGAGTTTGGAAAACAGCTTTTTTGATAAAACAAACAAGGGATATACCTACTCTAAAAGTGCCGTATATAAAGGTGATTTTTATGAAGTCGGACCACTTGCAAGATTGATGATCAGCAAAGATAAGCTGGTCAAGGATTGTCACAGAAGGTGTGCAGATTCTGTTGTCAGCAGAATTATAGCTAGAGTCAAAGAGATAGCGATACTCTTAAAGAGATGTGAATATCTACTGCAAAATATAGATATAAAAGAAAAATCCCTAAAAACCCCAAAATTTATGCCAAAAAATATATCTTCAAATGGAGTAGGAATTGTAGAGGCTGCAAGAGGAACTTTGATCCATAAAGTCACAGTAGAAGAGGGTAAAATTCAAAAATTTGAAATCATACCTCCAACAGTATGGAACTTAGGAAACGGAAGCCCAAAAAATCCATCCATCGCCCAAAAAGCGATCATAGGACTAGATAGTATAAAAAAAGCAGATTTTGTCTTTAAAAGTTTTGATATCTGCTCCGTTTGCACGACACAATAAATATCTATAGCTTCAAATAATATAATATTAACACATAAATATCACCTTATAAAATTTAACAGTGTTACAAAATTACTCAAAAAGTGAATTATCATTCGATAAATGAATATTCACTTGCTTTTTAAGTTAAATTGTGCTTTAATTTCATTAGTAAATAACTATTCATTCGTTTGAATAAATATTAAGGAGAGTTAAATGGAGCAAGATGAATTGTATCTTAGCCTCAGCGAGAGACTAGGTAAGCTTTCAAAATTTCCAAAGATGAGAGATGACGGTAAGTCTATCTCAAAACTTTTGGAAGAGAATGGTATCTCAAGAAGAGATTTTATGAAGTGGGCGGCAGCCATGACTGCGATGCTATCACTTCCTGCGTCATTTTCACCACTTATGGCAAAGGCTGCAGAGTTGACTGACAGATTGCCGGTGATTTGGTTGCATATGGCAGAGTGTACAGGATGTAGCGAGAGCCTTCTTAGAAGTGATGCTCCTACGATAGATAGTTTGATATTTGATTATATTTCACTTGAGTACCATGAAACTCTTATGGCAGCAGCTGGTTGGCAGGCCGAACAGACACTCGAAGAGTCTATCAAAAAATACAAAGGCAGATACATTTTGATGGTAGAGGGCGGCATACCTTCAGATGATAGTAGCTTTTACCTTACAGTAGGACCTCACGGTCAAACTGGCGAATCTCATGCAAAAGAGGCTTCAGACAATGCTTTGGCGATATTTGCCATAGGTACCTGTTCTAGTTTTGGTGGAGTTCAAGCAGCTGCCCCAAATCCTACAAATGCTCAACCTCTCCATAAAGTTACCAATAAACCTGTTATAAATGTTCCCGGTTGTCCACCAAGTGAAAAAAATATAGTGGGAAATGTTCTACACTATATCCTTTTTGGTACGCTTCCTGCACTTGATGCATATAATCGTCCAAAATGGGCATATGGCAAAAGGATTCACGACCAATGCGAGAGAAGAGGTCACTTTGATGCCGGAGAATTTGTCCAAGAGTTTGGAGATGAGGGAGCTAAAAAAGGGTATTGTCTTTACAAAGTAGGTTGCAAAGGTCCATATACTTTCAACAACTGCTCAAGAGAGAGATTTAACCAACACACCTCATGGCCAGTGCAGGTAGGACATGGCTGCATAGGTTGTAGTGAGCCCGATTTCTGGGATAAGATGGGACCATTTGAGTCGCCTTTAGCTGATAGATTGTATCACTCAGTTTTTAGTGGATTGGGCGCAGATGCTACAGCAGATAAAATTGGAGCGACCATACTTACGGTTACAGCAGTTGGCATAGCCGCACATGCTGCAATTTCAGTTATTAAAAAGCCAAAGGAGTAGATAGATGTCAAAAAGAGTAGTAGTAGATCCCATAACCAGAATAGAGGGACACTTAAGAGTAGAAGTGGTTGTTGATGATAACAATGTAGTACAAGAGGCATACTCATCTTCGACACTTTGGAGAGGTATAGAGACGATAGTCAAGGGAAGAGATCCAAGAGATGCAGGCTTTTTTACTCAGAGAATTTGTGGAGTTTGTACATATTCTCACTATAGAGCTGGCATTGAAGCGGTTGAAGATGCACTTAAAATCAATCCTCCTTTAAATGCAAAACTTGTAAGAACTTTGATGAATGCAGCACTATATCTACATGATCACCCTGTACATTTTTATCATCTTCACGGATTGGATTGGGTAGATGTTGTTTCAGCTCTGAAAGCTGATCCTCACAAAGCTGCACAAGAGGCGTTTAAGTATAGTTCAAACCCTATGGCGTGCGGTGCGGACGACTTAGTAGAGACACTTAAAAGAGTAGGGGATTTTGTTAAAAAAGGCGATCTTGGACCATTTGCAAATGCTTACTGGGGACATAAAACTTTTAGATTTACACCTGAACAAAATCTTATAGCTCTTTCTCACTACCTAAAAGCTCTTCAAATGCAAAGATTAGCAGCTCAAATGATGGCTATATTTGGAGGAAAACAACCTCATCCTCAAAGCTTGACCGTTGGTGGAGTAACTTGTATCATGGACTTGCAAGATCCTGCAAGACTTGGTGAGTTTTTAACAAAATTTAAAGAGATGGCAGATTTCGTAAATAGAGCATACTATCCTGATCTTGTTATGGCGGCACATGCTTATGCTAGTGAACCAAGCGTAACAGGCGGTCTTGGAACAGCAAATCTGATGACTTCAAAAGAGTTTTTATTAAACAGTAACGAGTATCTTTTTGATAGTGGAATCATACTAAAAGGTGATATATCTAAAGTTTTTGAGATTGATGAGAGCAAGATAACAGAAGAGGCGACACACTCGTGGTACGCTGATGATGAGCCTTTGCATCCATATGATGGAAAAACAAATCCAAAATATACAGGCTTTAAAGATGCTCAAACTATAAATGGAAAAGGTGAATTGGAAAATACAAAAGTCCTAAAAGAGAGTGAAAAATACTCTTGGATAAAATCACCAAGATACAATGGTGAGCCTATGCAAGTCGGACCACTCTCAAACATAGTCATAAACTATGCAAAAGGAAATAAAAGAGTGGTAAAAGTTGTAGATCAATTTTTAAAAGATGCAAATTTACCTCTTAAAGCTGTTTTTTCAACTCTAGGCAGAACCGCTGCTCGTATGTTAGAAGCTAAGATAATAGCAGATAATTGCCTTGAGACATTTAACTCTTTGATACAGAATCTAAAAGTTGATGACTCAACCTATACAACCTACCAGATTGACAATACAAAAGAGTACAAAGGTAGATTTATGGGAAATGCCCCAAGAGGGATTCTTAGTCACTGGACAAGAATCAAAAATGGTGTAGTGGAAAATTGGCAAGCTGTGGTTCCTTCCACTTGGAATGCTAGCCCTAAAGATGCAAAAGGTGCTAGAGGTCCATATGAGGAGTCGTTAGTTGGTCTGAAGATAGCAGATCTGTCTCAACCACTTGAAATCATCAGGGTAGTTCACTCCTTTGATCCATGTATCGCTTGTGCTGTACATGTAATGGATACAAAAGGAAATGAATTGAGTGATTATAAAGTAGATATAGGCTGTTTTTGCTAAAGGAGTAGTTATGGGAAAGTTTAAAGATTTATTTGTCAAAAGGCACATCGAGTTTTCGCCATTTTATAGATGGCATCACTGGATCAGGTTTTTTGCGATTATGTTTTTGATAGTTAGTGGTTTTTATATAGCATATCCATTTTTGTCGCCTGAAATGGATCCAAATCCTACGGGTTTTTTATATGCAAAAGGCAGAACATTTCATGAAATAGCAGGTTTTATCTTGATTTCGATGTTTATGGGTAAAATTTATTACTTCTTTTTTGTGAAATCAGATAGAGATGAGATTAGATCTTTTAAGGATCTTTTTAGCGTTAAGAAAGGGATGAAACAGATAGGATACTATCTGCTGATAGGAAAACATCCAGTTTTGAGCGGTGCATACAATGTCATACAGCTTCTAGCTTATATAGGCTTGTATATAATGTTGCTGTTTTTGATTTTGACAGGTCTTATCTTGTATATGCATGTATATCATGAGAGTTTTTTAGTATTTTTAAATGGACCTTTGACTTATCTAGAGGTTCTTTTGGGTGGACTTGCAAGTGTAAGAGAGATACATCATATACTCACTTGGGGTGTTATAATCTTCATAATAGCTCATGTATATATGGCTGTATTTAATGCAGTTTACGGCAAAGAGGGTACTATAGATGCGATAATTAGTGGATACAAATGGGAAATTCCCGAATCTGAAAAGTTAAAATAGTGAAAATTTTAGTTTTAGGAATTGGCAATGTGATGTTCTCCGACGAAGGTGTCGGAGTTCATCTTTGCAATATGATTAAACAAAAGTACTACTTTAGCTCAAAAGAGCATAACATAGAATTTTTAGATGGTGGGACATTGGCTCAAAGGCTGATTCCCATCATATCCGGGTATGATTATTTGATAGTTTTTGATTGCGTTGATGCAGATGGTGGCGAGGTTGGAGATGTCTATTTTTTTGATTTTGAAAATGTACCAGAATCCATCTCCTTTCAAGGAAGTGCTCACGAAGTAGAGATGTTACAAACTCTAAAGATGATGGATATGGTTGGAGACAGACCACCTACAAAGATAGTCGGAATTGTGCCAGAAGTAGTTGATAGGACAACTCTTTGCATGACCGAGCCAGTCATAAAAGGAAGCGAGATAATGGAAAAAATCTTCCTAAAACATCTAGGAGAGTTAGGTGTAAAACACAAATTAAAAAAAGATATAGATATACAGAGTGTGGCAAATAAATATCCACACACGATATAGGAAAAAATATGATTTTAGCGTATGAGTTTGAGTATGTTTCACAAAATTTGGTATTGGAAAACTTTTTGAAAGTTATAAGTGAGGAGTTTGGGGTGGCTTATGAGATTCACAGGCGTGATACTCTTACCACACTTTATGTAAATGCGGATGAGCAAAAACAGCATGAATTTGCTGATTTTATATCTTCAAATCTTCCTGTTTCTCTGTTTTTAAGGTCTTCCAATGCTAAAGTAGTCGATAGCATTACGGGCGAAAAGATAAAAATCTCAAATACTGCCATCTTTTTGCCCTTCACAAAAAAATCTTTAGAACTAGCAAGAGATGAAAAATCTCCATATTTTAACTCACCTTTTGTTCCAAATGAAGTCGGAGAGTATAAAAATATAAAAGATATATCACTAAAGTTTGAGTCTAAAAACGGTATAGTCATAGGCAGTGATTCAAAGGGGTATAGCGATATATACAGAAGAGTAGCTAAAGTTTTAGCTGATGGTGAAAAAGTTAAAATCGATACTCCAAATGGTAATTTTACATTTTTTAGAGTCGAAAAAGGCTCACTTGATGGCTTAAAACATTTTGAGATAATTCCAACAGATCTCTCATTGGTGCAAAAAATGGTAAATCTGAAAAATGAAGAGATAGAAGCACTAGCAACACTAGAAAAACCGATAATCCGTGCAAAAGTAAATATGGTTTACGAGTCATTTGGTATCTTGCCTACAAAAAGAGTGGATGTAAGATTGGCAAATACTCTACTTGTGCAGTTTATCTGTGAAGAGCTCAAGAAAAATGGTGTTGAATTTTTAGTAAAAAGCAGTGATCTTTTAGCAAGTCACTATAGATTGAGTTGTGATTTGGATATACCGAAAATCCCAGATATAAAGATATCGGTTTTAGAAAATGGAGAGATTTTTATCTTAAATACAACCAAATACAGCTCCCAAGTTTTACTTAAAGGTTTAAATAAATTTAAAGAACCATCTATCAAGCAGTTTGTTTCAATCATAAAAGAGAGAGATCTATTTGAAAAAAAATCAAGCTGTTTGTACTTCAGTAAAAGATATAGCGACTCTATCTTGTATCATGATGATAAAAAAGGTGTTCTTCCTTTGGTTGATTTTCCAAAATTTCCAAATATAGCAGAAATTTTCAGAACTATAAAAAAACAGGACGAGAGTGGAGCTAAATTGGTAAAAAACTATAAAAAAGAGTTTTTAGAGCTATATAAATCCCTTCAAAAAGTAAAGATACCAAAAAAAGGCGTAAACAATCTCTTCAATACTCTCTCTTTCGTCTCTTTGATAGTTGGTTTTTCCGATAATTTCAAAGATGCAGCAGAAATTTTAATCCAAAAAGCTGAAGATTTTGGTGGTCAAAAAGGGGTAAGAATCGACTTTAAATTGCTAGAAGAGGAGAAGATAAACTCATCATTTGACCCATACAAGCTACTTAGAAGTGCCATGAGTTTTAAGCTAGCAGGAACTGACGATATGACTCTTAGTTTTGGGGTCTTAGAGAGCTTTTCATACTTCATCTCCGATATAGCAGACGCCCACAAAGAGAGTCTAGGAAGTGAGTATATCACGCTAGGGGGTTCACTATTTTCATATCCGCTAATAGCCCAACTTTGCGCAAAAAATCTACTACCAAATCACAAGATTTGTTTCAACAAGGAGTTGCCGATAGAGATTTCATAAGGTATTTTTGCTATAATAGTGCTTATTATAAATAGGTGGAGATTTTTTGGAAAACTATATATCTTTTTTTACTGTTGCCTCTTTTTTTACTCCTGTTTTGTCAGCTTTTTGTCTGCTTCTTAGCTTTAAAAAGTTGGGAAGCAGTATCTATAAGGTCTCTGTTGGTTTCTCATACTTAGCAGTTCTTATTTCTTTCATTTCGTTATATCTATTTTTTGCGGCTGATGTTAGCAGTTTTTCTTTTTTTCAAAACTCCATTTTTTCGCTTTATATCACTCCTCTTAGTGTTGTGATGACTTTTTTTGTATCTTTGGTTTCTCTGGTTATTCATCTCTATTCAGTAAGATACATGTACGACGAAGAGGGGTATGCTAGATATTTTATACTTTTGGATTTGATGATTTTTGTGATTTTTGGCTTGGCTGTAGCAGGAGATATCATAATGCTAGCTGCATTTTGGCATATGATGGGTGTGGTTTTGTATTTTCTATTGGTTCATAATTTTAAAAAGAGACAAACTTATAAATTTGGTTTTTATACACTTTTTACTCATTTATTGTCCGACATCCCTCTGTTGGTGGCTGTTTATCTTATCTATAATTTTTACAAAACAACAAATTTAAAACTTTTTTTAGAGATGGTTTCAAATTCAAATCAAATACTCTTTTCAGGTACACATATCACAGTTGCTTCTGTGATAGCAATTTTTATAATGATAAGTGCCATCATAAAATCAGCCGGTTTCCCTTTTCACATTTGGTTGCCTTTTACGCTAGAGGGTCCAAACCCGATATCAGCACTTATGCACGCGGGCATTGTAAATGCAGGAG
>JALSKH010000154.1 GCA_026988975.1 Campylobacteraceae bacterium | reverse complement strand
TTGTATATAAAGAAAGTATTAAATCATCTAAAGAGACATCATACTGATTCATTATACTCTACGCGTACTCTCTGGAATTAAATTCTCAAAAATTGGAAAAAGAGCATAAGCACTATTAATCTCATTAGGTAATGAAGAAAACTTCTCACCTTCATAGCTTGGAGAATAAGAGAAAAATAGATAGCCTTTGGCATAGGTAAAAGAGACTGTTCCCACCTCTACACTATTTTGTAAAACCATAACAACAATAGGCTTCTCATCAATCGCATAGTTTCTCTGATAATATCGCTTATTGGTCTGACCAACGGCAACAATCAACCCCCCCGTTAACCAAGAGTAACAGATAATCTCTTAGGGTTCTCTCTGCTTGATTAGTATAGCATTTCAACTCTTTAACGGTAAGTTTCTCATGTGCTTCAAAAAGTCGTTTTATCTCTTCTAATTTTGCTCTTTTTTTCATAATTTACGCTTCTTTAACTTCGGCGAAAAAATAAAACTTCGGCGAATTTATATTATATTTAAGCATTATATTATTTTTATGGTTTTTTTAGCTTAGCAAAAATTCATTTTGAAGGCTTTTCTTGATGTTTTTGAGAAGATAAGATAAAAGTTCCCTTATCGTCTAAAACTAGACTCATTTTCTACATTATCTAAGTAATTAGGATTGTAGGTTATCATCGTTGTTCTTTTTTATTTATGATTTATTTTAGCACAAAAACTTTAGAACCACCTCTCTCCTACTCCATCTCCTCAAATCGACGGCATAAAATTTCCATAATCTCTTTACGTGTGAAAGGGTTGTCTATTGAGGTCAATCTTTTTACCAATCTCTGTTTTGAGATGGTTCTTATCTGTTGGCATAGGACGAGGGAGGGTTTTTCAAGTTCATGTTTTAACAAAAGCTCATTGGGATAAACCCGTCTGTTTTTTTTCAAAGAAGTTAGAGGTAAAATTGTAACAACATCTAAAAGATTTTCATAATTATTGGAGACAATCAACACTGGTCTTTTCCCCTGTTGTTCTCTTCCAATGGTTGGATTTAAATCAGCTAAATAGACATCATACTGATTCATTTTACTCTCTCATTGTCTGTATAACGAAAGTCATTCTCTATCTCTCTCATATCTTCTATGTAGAGTCTGTCTTGTGATGCTTCTAGCATCGCTTTTTTATATTGCTCTTTTTTTTGCTTTTCAATCAAAAGTTTTAATGAGCTAGATACCAACTCTGAAAAAGATTGATACTGCTCCATAATATTATTGATTTCTAAAGCTTTAAATATATCTGGTTGAATGGTTACTGTTTTTCTTAGCATCTAAAATCCTTTATATGATTTTAATCATACTATAGTATGACTTCTTTATCAATTAAAATTTTAAATATTAGAGAAGAGAAGCTATAAAAACTTCAACATCTCCTCTTCAATTCATGTGTTTTCCAAAACAAACCAATAAGGCTCAAAACTCTCTTCAACTAGCCCTGCTATCAAGGCAATGAAATCTTCATACTCCCCAAGGGTATGTGCCTTGTCCAAAGCTTCATAATACGCCAAACGGTTCTCTACTTTTAAAACCACAGGAGGAAAGCCACTTTTCATCAGTTCAAAATTCATAAGTAGCCGTGAGGTTCTGCCATTGCCATCTGAAAAAGGGTGTATGCCCACAAAATCAACATGAACCCTACAAGCTCTCTCCACAGCA
>JALSKH010000153.1 GCA_026988975.1 Campylobacteraceae bacterium | reverse complement strand
AAAAGATATAGCTAAAATTGCAAAAGAGATCATAGAACTCACCAATAAACCCATCCATGCACAGAGTCACATTTTAAGAGTTGGTATAAGTATAGGTGTGGCACTATATGGCAAAGAGGATATAATCTCTTTTCTAAAACATGCCGATATAGCCATGTATAACGCAAAAGAGAGTGGTAAAAATATCTATAAATTTTATACAAAAAAACTCTCAGAAGTTATAAACAAAAAGGTAGCCGTTGAAAAAGAGTTAAAAACTGCCATACAAAATGGTGAATTTCACATGGTGTATCAACCAAAATATAATTTAAAAACAAAAGAGTTCAAGTCAATGGAAGCTCTGATAAGATGGCAAAATAAAAATCTAGGTTTAGTACCACCTGATTATTTTATCCCTATCGCAGAGGGGATGTCAGTGATCCAAGATATTGGGATATTTACTTTTAGGAGAGCTTGTGAGGATTTTATAGAGATTCAAAAATATTCAAACAATATAAAAAAAGTCTCTATCAATCTCTCCCCGGCACAACTCAAAAACAAAAACATAGCAAAAGAGTTTTTTAACATAACACAAGAAATGGGCATAAAAACAAGTTCTATCGGTCTTGAAATCACAGAGACTCACTTGATGAAAAATATAAAAGAGAATAGCAAAATAGTAACACAAATGAGAGAGTATGGATTTAACATCATCATAGATGATTTTGGAACAGGCTACTCATCGATGAGCTATCTTAAAAAACTGCCTATAACCAACCTGAAGATAGATAAATCATTTGTTGATGACATATGCACAGACAAAAGTGATGTGGAGATCGTGAAAGCTACGATAGCGATTTGTAAAAGTTTTAACTATGATATAGTAGCCGAGGGGATAGAGACAAAAGAGCAAGAAGAGCTTCTAGCTAATCTAGGAGTAAGATTTGGACAAGGTTATCTATTTTCCAAACCAAAAACAAAAGCGGAACTTATAGAGTTCATAAAAAGTCGTAGAGATACATAAGCACCTCTACGATTAGAGACTATATCAATTTTTTATTTACATCTCTCAAACCATCCCTCATAGAGACATAACTGTTTAGTGCGCCTATATATGCTCTAGCTGTTGCTAGCATCGTATCTACGCTAAGACCGTGCCCCATGATAGCTGGTTTACTCTCATCAAAAACAACTTTTACAATCACTTTTGCCAAAGCATCTTTACCTTGCGTAACAGAGTCAACTTTGTACTCTTTTAGCTTGCCTTTTGCTCCACAAACTCTGTCTATAACCTTAAATATGGCATCCATTGTACCATTTCCGATGGCAGCTTCAGTTATATCTTCACCATTATGTCTGATAGTCACTGCCGCACTTGGCAAACCACCAGGATTGCAATCTGAAAGTTGTAAAGTGATAAGCTTGTAAACCTCTTCTACTTTTATAATTTCTGCAGAAACCAAAGCTCTTATGTCATCGTCGAAAATCTCTTTTTTAGAGTCAGCTAAAATCTTAAATCTATCAAATGCTCTATTTATCTCATCATCTTTTAGATTAAACCCCAAAGCTTCCAATTTATCCTTAAATGCATGGCGACCAGAGTGTTTACCTAGAACTATAGAGTTCTTATCAAGCCCAATATCACTAGCACTCATAATCTCATAAGTTTGAGCATTTTTTAATACACCATCTTGATGTATGCCGCTCTCATGAGCAAAAGCATTTTTACCGACAATCGCCTTATTTGGCTGAGCTTCGATACCTGTTATGGATGAGACTAGACGGCTTGTTGGGTATATCTCTTTTATATTTATGTTCGTATCATACGCTCCAAATATATCTCTTCGTGTCTTTAAAATCATCACTATCTCTTCAAGTGCAGCATTTCCTGCTCGCTCTCCTAGCCCGTTTATAGTACACTCTACCTGTCTTGCTCCATTTTGTATGCAAGCGATAGAACTAGCAGTTGCCAAACCTAGATCATTATGATTATGAACCGACAAAATAGCTCTCTCTCCTATAAAATCGTGAAGCTCTTTTATGGTAGCTCCCATTTCGCTAGGCATTCTATATCCAACGGTATCTGGTATATTTAGCGTAGTTGCACCTGCATTGACAACAGCATCTAGTATCTCTTTTAAAAAACTTATATCGCTTCTTCCTGCATCTTCGCAACTAAACTCAACATCATCACAAAAAGTTTTGGCATAAGTGACGGCATGAACTGCTTTTTCTATCACTTTTTGTGGAGTCATCTTTAACTTATACTCCATATGAATCGGACTAGTTGCTATAAAAGTGTGAATTCTTCTTTTGTTTGCCTTGGCAATTGCCAATCCAGCGGCTTTTATATCGCCATCAAGCGCCCTTGAAAGCGAACAAACAGTTGAGTTTTTTACCTGCTCACTTATCCTTGCAATCGCATCAGCATCTCCTGGACTAGCAGCCGCAAAACCTGCTTCTATAACATCAACTCCAAGTTTTTCTAACTGCAAAGCTATCTGTATCTTCTCTTCAGTATTCATGGAAGCTCCAGGACTTTGTTCACCATCTCTTAAAGTTGTATCAAATATTATTATATTATTATCTTGCATTTTATTTACTCGTATTTTTTTATTTTTTGACATTATACTTGTTTTTTCGGTATTTTACAATTGTATAGTTATATACAGCCCTAAAAAGACCATAAAATAGATATACCGTCACGATAACAGCGATGCTTTCAATCGGGAAAATATAGACTACCGAAAAGACCATTATAAGGTATATCAAAACTTTTAAGAAGTTCTGTTTTTGCAAATCTATCTTTTTAAAGCTCGGATATCTGATGTTGCTTACCATCAAAAAAGACAAAACCACCATTCCAAATATGATCAAAAAATCAAAATCTCTAAAAAACAGATACTTTTGATGTATCATGATCCACATAGCCATCACAACAGCAGCAGTAGGAATCGGAACACCGATAAAAACAGAAGGCTCACTCACGCCGATCATCACATTGAACCTAGCCAACCTGATAGCGCCAAATACAACAAACATGGCAGTAAGAAGCGAGCCAACTTTGCCATAATGAATACCAACACTATAATAAAAAAGCATAGCTGGTGCTACTCCAAAAGCAACTATATCAGCCAGTGAGTCAAACTCTGCACCAAATTTACTTGTTGTTTTTGTAAGTCTCGCAACTCTTCCATCAAGACCATCAAAGACTAAAGATACCAAGATAAATATAGCCGCTTTTTCAAAATCACCTTTTACGGAAGCTAAAATACTTATGATTCCAATAAATGCACTAGCGGCAGTAAATAGATTTGGGATGATATAGATGAGTTGTGGTTTATTTTGAGTTGTCATCGCTTTTGCCATATGAAAAGTACCCAAGCACACTCTCTCCAGCTCTGACACTATCTGCTACGCTAACCTTTATGCTTGTATCTATCGGCAGAAGCAACTCTACACTTCCATCTAGTAGCAATCCAAATCTTTGAGCTGATTTAAGTGGTCCTACACTCTTAAAAAGTTCAATACTTCTACTAAAAAAACCAGCTGTTATGATGATGATTATCTGCTTTGACCCTGAATCCAACTTTAAAACAGCTCTTTCATTAAGTTTTTTGGCATCGGGATGTTGTGAATCTAAAAAAAGTCCATGGACTCGTTTCACAGAAGAGAGTTTTGCTAAAATAGGTGATCTAACCAAAGAGACATCAAAAATAGTTTTTCTTATCTCAAGCTTTAAAAATTCTATATTATCTTTGGTTATCACTTTGGAAATATTTATAATTTTACCATCAACGGGAGACAAAAGAGCCAATCTGTCATCTTGGTTTGGGATTCTTTCAAAATTTCTATATACAAACAGAGAGGATAGGAACAGAAACAGAAAAACCCATGGCAAAAATCCTATACCCAAAGAGATAAGAAATAGAACAAAAAATATAGATACAGTTCCCCACCCCTCTTTAGCAATAAGTTCAGTAGTGGTGTGGGTTTTAATCATCTTTATGGTGCATTAAGCTAGGCATATCATTCTCTTTTTCGAATGCAGATATTATCTCTCTTAATTTATCTCCATCTATAGTTTCATATTCTCTTAACTCAACTACTATTCTTTCAATGCCGACTCTATAGAGTTCTAATCTCTCTTTGACTATTTTATATCTCTCATCTAGCATAGATATGATGTATTTATCAAGATTTTCTGCCATCTTTTCGCTATACTCTTTGGAGCTTCCACCTGCTAGGAAAGTATTTCTCTGCTTTTCCAAAACCATAAGTCCTGCAACATCACTCATACCATAAATCCCTACCATTGACTTGATGATATCCGTGGCTCTCTCAAGATCATTACCGGCTCCAGTCGAAATTTCACCCAAAAATACATCTTCAGCTGCTCTTCCACCAAGAAGAACATCGATTTCAGCCACAAGTTCATGCCTTTGCATAAGAAACTTATTTTCTTCAGGAGTATTTAGCGTATATCCAAGTGCGGCTAAACCTCTAGGGATTATGGAGACTTTCGATACACTCTTTGCCCCTTTTGTGGTTTCAGCTATAAGAGCATGTCCGCTTTCATGATAGGCTACTATCTTCTTCTCTTTAGGATTTATTCTTCTACTCTTTTTTTCCAACCCTGCTATTGCTCTCTCAACTGCCTCAACCATATCTTTTTGCTCTACAAACTCTTTGCTCTTTCTTCCAGCCAAAAGTGCGGCTTCGTTTATAATATTTGCCAAATCTGCTCCAGCAAGTCCAGCAGTAAGTCTTGCAACCTCTTTAAGGTCTATATCATTTGATAATTTTATATCTACTATATGTACTTTTAGTATGTCAATTCTACCTTGAAAGTCAGGCTTATCAACAAGAACTTGTCTATCAAATCTTCCGGGTCTCAAAAGCGCAGCATCCAAAACTTCCGGTCTATTTGTGGCAGCCAGAACAATCACTGGAGATTTATCTGAGCTAAAACCATCCATCTCTGCTAAGAGTTGGTTTAGAGTTTGCTCTCTCTCGTCATTTCCGCCCATCTGTCCGTTTGCAGCCCTACTCTTTCCGATAGCATCAATCTCATCAATAAATACAATAGCTGGTGCCTCTTTTTTTGCATTTTCAAAAAGGTCTCTTACTCTACTTGCTCCAACTCCAACAAACATCTCGATAAAAGATGAGCCTGAAACTGAGAAAAAAGGAACATCAGCCTCTCCTGCAACAGCTTTTGCAAGAAGAGTCTTTCCAGTTCCAGGAGGTCCCACAAGTAAAACTCCTTTTGGAATTTTTGCTCCTAAATTCATATATCTATCGGGGTGCTTCAAAAAGTCAACTATCTCTTTGACCTCCTCTTTTGCCTCTAATACTCCTGCTACATCATCAAATTTTACTTTTGGTTTTTCAGAATTTACAAGTTTCTTGCTACTTCCCATTCCAAGGATTCCACCACCCATATTTTTTTGCATTCTATTTGCCAAAAGCATCCAAATACCAAAAAATATAAATATAGGCAACACCCATGAAAAAAGCATTTCACTGAAAATATTTGTCTCATTATATCCACCATATGGAATCTTCATAGCTTCAAGCTGTGCAACAAGACTACTATCTCCTGCTACTTTTTTGACGATATATATATCTTTTTTTACACCATCTTGCTTATATGCTCTTATGGTTGTTTGTCCGATTGCAACATATGAGAGTTGACCTTTTTTAACCATCTCTTTAAATTGATAGTAATTTATATTTCTAGTTACACTATTTTGATTTTCACCCATAGTGTTACTCATCATACCATCATCAGGAGTTATAAAATTTTTAAATACTACGATAATCACAATGGAAAATATTGCAAAAACTATCAAAGGGTTTTGATTAAAAAAGTTATTATTTCCTTTTTTATTCATATCATTTTTATCATTCAATGCCATTTACTGCCTTTTAAAAACCAATGTAAACCATTCGTTTTTTTTATATTTTTTTATAAGTAACAGATCAGAAAATCTCTCTTCTACTCTCTCTTCGTATTTGTCTAATATACCAGAAAGTATAAGATATCCGCCACTTTTTACACTTTTTTTCAAATCTTTATTTAACATTATCAGTATATCTGCTATGATATTTGCTACTACCACACTATACTCTTTGTTCGTCTCACCAACTGAACCAACCCATGAAGAGTTAAATTTAACGCCGTTTAATTTAAAATTATCTCTAGCACTCTGTACCGCCAACTCATCAGTATCACAAATATCTACGATTGCTCCCAATTTTGCAGATACAATGCCAAGTATTCCACTTCCGCAACCTACATCCAAAAGTGTATCATCTCTTTGTAAATAGTTTTGTAACTGCAAGATACAACCATGTGTGCTTTCATGATGACCAGAACCAAAAGCAAGGGCAGGATTGATGATGATATCTCTCTTGGTATCATCTGCACTTTGCCAATCTGGTCTTATATAAAAATCCCCGACACTGATAGGTTTGATGGAGTTTTGGTATTTTTTTATCCAATCTTCACTCTTTTTTATTTCAAGCGAAGTTTTTAACTCTATATCTTGTTTCAATATTGTGGATAGTTTTTCAGCGTATTGTTCAAGCGCAAAGATGAGCATCTTTAGATCATCTTCACTTCTAACGATGATAAAATCTTCTCTCTCTTCTATGGCGTCAAAGCCTAGAGAAAAGATAAAATCAACGATATTTTCCCGAGCTAAACTTGGATAAATAGTAAGTTCATTGTAGGTTTTATGCATATATTAACCCAGCACATCCTCTAGTTTTTCTTTCAAAACCTGTGGTGTAAAAGGTTTGACTATGTAGTTATTTACTCCTGCCCTAAGAGCTGTGATAACTTCTGCTTTTCCACCTTCAGTTGTTACCATTATGATGGGCATATCTTCGTATTTTGCTTCTGCTCGCACTTTTTTGACAAGCTCAAGACCATTCATCTCAGGCATATTCCAGTCAGTTATAAGCACATCTATATCATCATTTTCTTTCATAACTTGCCAAGCAGCAAGACCATGCTCAGCTTCCAGTACATCCTTATATCCTAATCTTGCCAATGTATTTTTTATAATTCTTCGCATTGTTGAGCTATCATCTACTACTAGTAATCTCAATGCATATCCTTTAATAACTTATTTTAGGCTATATTTTAGCCTATTTTAGTTTGAAGTTACTTTAAACGCCTCTTTTAAATCAATACTTCCTTCGTAAAAAGCTTTGCCTACTATAACTCCACTTATCTCACCGGACTCTTTAGTTTTTATGATGTCGTTTATATCTTTAACGCCTCCGCTTGCGATGGTATCTACTCCAGAAGCTCTTGCAATTTCAAGTGTAAATCCGACATTTACTCCACTTAGCGTTCCATCTTTTCCTACATCTGTGCAGATTATAGCTTCTACTCCAGCTTTGGCAAAATCTTTTGCTAAATCAACTGCTTTCATGGTTGATTTTTCTGCCCAACCCTCAACCGCTACAAATCCATCTATGGCATCGATACCTACAACGACTCTATACTTTTGCGACATCTCTTTTACAAAATCAGGATTTTTAAGAGCGACAGAGCCCAAAATAACCCTATCAACTCCTAAATCAATATATCTTTTGATAGTCTCTTCATCTCTGATTCCACCACCTAATTCTAAAGATAGGTTGCAATTTTTTCTTATCTTTTGGATCTGCTCCAGATTTCTAGGCTCTCCTGCAAAAGCACCATTAAGGTCAACCAAATGTAGCCATTTTGAACCTAACTCTTCAAATCTTTTTGCTACTTCCCAAGGCTCATTTGAGTAAATCTTAGCACTATCCATCAAACCCTTTGTGAGCCTTACTGCCTGTCCATCTTTGAGATCAATGGCTGGTAATATTTCCATTATCATATCTCCATAAAATTTTTCAATATTTTCAAACCCTCGTCATGTGACTTCTCAGGATGTGGTTGAAAACCAAAGACATTGCCTTTTTGCACGATACTTGGAAATTCATATCCATAGAGTGTTTTTGCAACTATAAATTTATCACTACATGTAGCATGAAAACTATGGACAAAGTATAGATAAGTCTCATTTTGTATGCCATTTAAAAGTGGAGATTTTTTCTCTATAAATATCTCATTCCAGCCCATATGAGGCACTTTCAGTCTGCTTTTAAATTTTGATTTGTCAAACTCCACCACTTCACCTTGAATCAGACCCAAACCTTCGCTCTCTCCAAACTCATAGCTCTTATCAAACAGAAGTTGCATACCAAGACAGATACCAAGAAGCGGTCTATTCGTCCTCGAAAACTCCAAAACAGCCTCTTTCATACCCGTCTTTTCCAAGCTTTCCATCGCATCTTTAAATGCGCCGACACCTGGTAGTATGATTTTGTCATACTCTTTTAATTTGCCTGCGTCTTTGACGATATCGACTCTTTTACCGATCTTCTCAAAAGCATTGTAAACACTTCTAAGATTGCCCATATTATAATCAACGATTCCTATCATCTAACTCTCTTTGGCTCTTTGGATTAGCTCATTCATTTTTTGCTCATACTCTTTTGCTTTTTGCTCATCTGTTGACTCAAATCTAGTGACAAGCACGGGAGTTGTATTGCTAGCTCTCACCAAGCCCCATCCCTCGTCAAAGATAACCCTTACGCCATCTATGTCTATTATCTCTTTTATGTGTGGAAAATCTTTTGGAGGGTTTTTTAGCAACTCTTTAACCCTATCTACAAGTGCAAACTTTTCATCCTCACTTGTTTTTACTTTTATCTCTTCGGTAGAGTAAACTATCGGTAGAGCATCTATCCTCTTATCTACATCCAAGCCATTTTTGATAAGTTCAATCAAACGCAAGGAAGCATATATGGCGTCATCATACCCAAAGTATCTATCATTAAAAAAGAGATGTCCACTAACTTCAGCTGCAAAATCAGCATTTAACTCTGCGATTTTTACCTTTAGATTACTATGTCCGGTTTTATACATCACGGCTTTTCCATATGTGTTGATAGTATCATACATCACTTGTGAACACTTAACTTCGCCTATGACTGTTGGATTTTTCATAGCTTCACTAAATAGTATAGCCATGATATCACCTTTAACATTATGCTTTTTGGTTAAAAATGCTATCCTATCAGCATCTCCGTCATAAGCAAATCCAAAGTTAAAATCCCCTCTCAACTCTCTTTTGATATCAACCAAATTTGCCTCAACAGTTGGATCTGGATGGTGATTTGGAAATGTTCCATCAGGCTCTGCAAATAGTGCTTCATAATCAAACCCCAATCTATCAAAAATCTGCGGAGCGACAACACCTGCTACACCATTTCCACAATCTATAACAAACTTCTCTTTAAAGCCTTTTAAGTGCTCAAACTCTTTTGATAAAAAATCTATATATCTCTGTTTTGCATCTATCTTTTTGGAAGTAGGATTATCTTCAATCTCCAAATCAAGATTTTGTAAAATTTCATCTCCAAGAGCATATATATCTTCACCAAAAAATGGCTTTTTATCTATGGTGATTTTAAAGCCATTGTACTGAGGAGGATTATGAGAGCCGGTGATCATAACAGATCCATTTGTTCTAACCCCATCCCAATCTTGAAAATTTGAAAAGTAGTTTACTGGAGTGGCAACTAAACCCATATCTAAAACTGTACAACCCGCCTTGTTAAATCCGCTGGTCAGATACTCACAAAGCAAAGGAGAGTGACTTCTAGCATCATATCCCACAGATACCACACCACCTAGTTTTTTGATCTTTTTACCCAAAAAATACCCAATCAACTTAACAATCTTTTCACTCAACTCTTTTTCATAGATACCTCTTATATCATACTCTCTAAATATCGACTTCATCTCTTATAGCCTCCTTGAAAATTTTGGTGTAGGATTTTTCATCCTCTAACTTTTCGCCCATTATATCCAAGCTTCTTTTAAAATCCTCTATGATGAGATTTCCTTTCAGGAGTTCATACTTTAAATATAGCCAGTAGGTATTTAAAACATCGCTCTCACAGTACTCTTTTATCTGCTTAATTTCACCACCATAAAAGAGATCCATAACTTGGTCGCCTTTAACATCAAACTTCCCAGGAGCGCCTATGAGAGAGCATAAAACATCTAGTTTCAACCCTCTTGTAGCTCCAAATTCACTTATATGGTCCATCAAATCTATATGAAATCTATGGGAAAATCTATACCTATAATTATCCCATTTACTCTTACCAAGCTCTCTGTTTTCGACTTCAAAATATGCACTACATGTAAGGTTGTATTTCATAGCTCGTATCATCAAAAGAGGCACATCAAAACTTCTACCGTTAAAACTGACGAGTTTTGGGTTATATCTGTCCAAAAAGCCCAAAAAGTTTACCAACATCTCTTTTTCATCGGCTCCTTCTATAGAATTTACCTTCTTAAAAACCCCAAAATCATCAGCGATAACAGCCGAAATAGCAACTATCTGATGATAAGGCAAAGCTAGAAAACTACTACCACTCTTCGCCTCCTGCTCACCCATAGCGATATTTGACACTTCTATATCGCTACCCTCTACATGTAGCGTTTTTCGTATCAAGTTAGCATCTGGAATAGTCTCTATATCGAATACACATATCATTTAGCACCTCTTTATATCTATTTTTGTATAATTATATCTATATTTACAAGAAAGAGTTTAAGTGAGAGACAAATTAGAGTATTTTAGTGTAGTGGTTTTTATCTTTTTTATTGGGTTGCTACCAAGATTTATGATTTATAGATTTTTGAAATTTATCGCTATGGCTCTTTTTCGATTTGAAAAGAGGAGATCAACTCTGACTCTTACAAATCTGCGAGCATGTTACCCTAAAAAAAGTGAAGTTGAGATACAAAAAATGGCCATTGACTCTTATAAAAGTGTGGCTATAACTTTGGCTGAGATAATTCTTATGTTAAATGACAAGATTGATTTAGAGAGCATGGTTGAAAATGGGGATGAATTTTTAAAACAGATAGAAACATACACAAAAGATGCCAAAAATGGAGTGGTCATCATCACTGCTCACTTCTCTAACTGGGAACTTGCGGCTCAGTATCTGCCACTTCATGGGTATCCGATGGTCGCGATCGGCAGAGAGGGAAACAATAAGCTTATAGAAAAAAATATAACAACTCCTTTTAGACAAAGATATGGTAATAAAAATCTATATAAAAAAAATGCTCTCATAGGAATCGTAAAGGCACTAAAAAGAGGTAAATTTGTGGGGTTGCTGTTTGATCAAAAAGCGGGCGGAAATGATAGTGTAAAGGTAAACTTTTTCAATCTTCCTTGTGACACTACAAAATCTATAGCTGAGATGAAACTAAAACTAAACCCTATAATTTTGCCTATCTTTTTTCCAAGAAACAGAGATGGTAAATACACTCCAAAAGTGTTTGAGCCTGTAGAGTATGTAGCTGATGAAGTGACAGAGACAGCAGAAAAGATCAAAAAAATGACACAAAAATACAACGATATACTTGAAAGCGTAGTAAGAGAAAATCCGCAACAGTGGTTTTGGATGCACAATCGCTGGAGACTTGCTTGAGAGTTTTAATCATAAGTGATGGAAAAGCTGGACACCTCAACCAATCCATCGCTTTTGCAAAGCTAAAGGGTCTGGAGTTTGATATCTTAGAGATAGAAAATAGAGTAAAATTTTCAACATATATCTTGGATTTTTTAGGGGTTTACACCAATCTTTTTTCTCTACATGTAGAGTCTTCAAAAAAGTATGATGCAGTTGTATCGGCTGGCTCTAGCACATACTACGCAAATAGATACATAGCAAAGAGATTGAAAATCAAATCCATAGCTATTATGCTTCCTCGTGGCTTTAGATATGGTGGATTTGACTATATATTGGCTTCTATGCATGACAATCCGCCAAAACTTAAAAACATAATTTCTCTCCCGATTGGTTTGAGTTTTAGCGAGCCAAAAGGTTTGATAAAGAGTTCATCCGCTCCCTCTATCGGCATCATACTTGGTGGTAGCAACTCTGTTTTTGAGATGAGAAGAGAGGATATAAAAAAGAGTTTGGATGCTATATTTAAGGAGTATCCAAACTACTTAAAGTACATAACGACCTCAAGAAGAACGCCAAAAGAGATAGATGAATTGATAAAAAACTACGAGTTTGACTATAAAGTTATCTATTCGCAAAATGACTCGCTTAACCCTATACCTGATTTTTTAGAGGTTTGCGAAGAGCTTTTTATATCTATAGACTCCACATCAATGCTCAGTGAAGCAAAG
>JALSKH010000152.1 GCA_026988975.1 Campylobacteraceae bacterium | reverse complement strand
TCTTTTCTATCTGGGCAGACTGTTTGATGATAACATCGCTCATAGAAACAAGTTTTTCTTTATATCTGCCTTCATAGTTTTCATAAATGGCGTTGGCAAGTGCAAGCTCTTTTTTCAGGGATGCTATCTCCACATCGACACCTTCTATCTCGGTTCTTATTTTTGCGATTTTTAGAAGAATCCCTTTTTTTGCAAGTTCAAACTGTGACTGCATTTTAAGTTTTTGGATTTTGGATTTTTCAATTTGTGCTGCATCCACACCGCCGTTAAAAAGATTCCAGCTCAGTCTTGCACCTATAGTGTAGGCTTTATGATCATTTGCATTTGTTAAAAAAGTGTTGTCTGCAGTGCTTACTTCTGCAAAAGCACCAACTGTTGGGTAATATGCTGCCTGACTGACTTGGAGCATATCTTTTGTGATTTTGAGTCCTTTTGCCGCTTTTCTCAAGTCAACATTGTGTGCTAAAATATCTTCATCGCTCATTTTAGGCATAGCAACCTCTGTAGCAGGTGTCTGAATTTGGTCTACTTTTTGGTTGAGTAAAAAACTGATGTAGTGATAGAGCAGTTTTTTGTTAGAACGCATTTGTACTAAAAGTCTCTCAACATTGCCTTTTTTTGCCTGTACTTCAAGGAGGTCTACTTTTTTTGCATAGCCTACTGCTATCATCTCTTTTGTTGTATCTTCCAAAATATGGATATTGTCTAAAATCTTATTGAGATTTTTTATAGATGAATCAAGCAAAGCCATATCGTAAAAACTTTTTTTAAGCTCATACTCTTTTTGTGTTTTGATTTTATCTTTGTCCAAAGATTTTATCTCTTTCATTTTTTTCATAATATCTGTGTATGAACTGAGCATAAAACCTGTAAAAAGTGGTACTTCGTATTTGAGTTTGCTTTGAAAAAAGTTTCTGTATCCCGGATAATTTAAATCTGTCGGTTGCACAGTTAAAACATTAGTAGTTCCCGGAGGAGGAGTTAAAAAATCAGCAAATCCAAAATCTCCAAAAGTTGCTTCACGTGAAGTCAGCTTAAAACCAAAAACATTTCCCGCATCATTGGAACGTGCAGCATCTTGCGTAAATGTCAATGCTCCCCAGTTTTTCCCCGATACCGCATCAATGTCCTCTTTTGCAGAGCGTTCATCAAATGCAGCAGCTTTGATTTCCAAGTTTTTTGTTTTCAAAAGCTGTAATGCCTCATCAAGTGTCAGTTTCTCGGTCGCTGACGCAGATACATGTAACAGCAAGGAAAACGCAAAAATACTCACTAATCTTTTCATTTTTCATCATCCTTTTTAAAGTTATAATAATTTTAAGTTTAAATTATAACATATATTTCATTTTCATATATCACATTATTATCACATTTGTTGAAATACAGTTTGTTGTGTTTTGGACGACTCTTCTGATATTTACAAAAAAGATATACAATACTTATAAAAAATATAAGGATATTTAATGTATGGATATTTATTTCTAATAAGTATACTATTTTTTACCGCATGTGAAGAAAAATCTGATTTAAATCTTAATGGCAAACAACTTTTAGAGCAAAAATGTAGCAAGTGTCACAATACGGATCTGCCTCCAAAAACTTTTGCAGATGAAAAAGCACCGCCTATGATGGCGGTTGCTTTTCATATAAAAGATTTTATTCATGCGAGTAGTGAGAGCGATAAAATTCCAAAAGCTATAGAATTTGTCAAAG
>JALSKH010000151.1 GCA_026988975.1 Campylobacteraceae bacterium | reverse complement strand
AGTTATGGATTTTTAGAACCAGCAATCGTACAAAGAAAAGCCTCTATAAAGCCACTGTATGAGACAAAAACACCAGAAGTGATATATAAAGAGTTAGCAGAAAAATTATCTAAACCACTTTGGAAAAACACTCTAAAATATGACGAAGATGTTCAAGATGATACAAAAGGCATGAAGCCAGACGAGCTTGAGAAATATTACAAAGAGAATGGTTTTGATTTAGCTGATGCATGGGAAAAGTCAGTACATGAAGAAAATAGAGAGAGAATTGTAAAAGCTTACGGAGAAGAGGCTTGGAAGATACTGGATGAAAAAGGTGTTTACTATCCGCATATGGACAAATATCACAAACAGTTAAATCCAAATGAGTATAGCTACTATCCAGAAGACAAGAAAAACTACACCACAAAAGGCGATAAACTAAAAGTCGTAGCAAACTTTAAAAATTTAGCCAAAAAGGGTGTTGACCCTATGCCTACATGGCATGATGATATGGAATTTAAAGTGCCTGAGGGCAAGTTTAGATTAGTCACAGGAAGACATGCTCAGTTTACTCAAAGTGGAACAACAAACAATATGATGTTAAGAGATTTGATTCCTACGAACTATATATGGATAAATAAAAGAGTAGCCGAGCAGAAGGGTATAGAGTTTGCCGATACGGTTGAGGTCAAAAGTAGTATTGGAAAGGTCCATCTAAAGGCTTATCCGACTGAGAAGATAGCACCAAATCAGATCTTTATGCTTCACGGTTTTGGCGGAAGCAGTCAAGATATGGAGATGGCATACGGCAATGGCGGAAATGATGCTGCTATCATAGAAGATAAAATTGAGCCAGTTTATGGTGCTGCTGTTATGCACGAAACAAATGTTGAAGTAAGGAAGGTGTAGTCATGGCAAATTATGGAATGGCATTAGATTATAAAAACTGTATAAACTGCAAAGCTTGCGAAGTGGCTTGTAAAGAGGAAAACGGAGTTCAATTAGGAGCAGATAAGCACCGTATATGGGTAGGAGTAAAAGATATAGAGGGGTTGTGGCCAAATTTGAGTATATCCTCTAGTACATTTGAGCCTAGTCAGTGTCAGCAGTGTGAAAATGCACCTTGTCAAGAGGTTTGCCCGACTCAGGCAACTCACTATACCAAAGATGGCGTTGTCATGGTGGATGCCGATAAATGTATCTTGTGTAGTTACTGCATGGAAGCTTGTCCATACGATGCCAGGTATGTAAAAGAGGATACTATGACGATCGATAAGTGTACATTTTGCAGTGACACAAGATTGCTTAGAGGTGAGACTACCACTGCTTGTCAAGCGACTTGTCCTACTAAAGTGAGGACTTTTGGTGATTTGGATGATCCAAATAGTGAGATAAGTATATTGTTAGCGCATAGAGAGTATAAAACTCTCAAAGCCCATCTTGGCACAAAGCCAAAACTATTTTATTTGATATAGGGAGATAGCATGTTTGTATTAGCACAAAAAGGTATGCAATTTGTAGAAAAATTTATACCTATGAGACACACTGACATCAGGGAATTGTTTAAGTTTGAGAAGACTCCTTTAAATATTTTGGTTGCATTTACTACATTTGTCTTTCTTATACTTTTTGTTATAGGAGCTACAAATTATTTTATACATGGACATCATGCTTATGGTGTTACAAGAGAGCATCCTTGGGGTTTGATGATTGCTATGTATATATTTTTCGTTGTAAGCTCCACCGGACTTTGTATCATGTCTGCTATAGGACATGTTTTTGAAGTAAAAGTTTTGGAGCCGTTTGCGAAAAGGGCGATTCACGGTGCGCTAGTCACTCTTCTTAGTGGATTTGTTGTTATCTTTTTAGAGATAGGACACCCTTTTAGAATGATGATTTACAATACAATAAGCCCAGGTCTAACCTCTGCTATATGGGGAATGGGTGTTTTGTACTCGCTATATCTTATATTTATAGTTATCGAGTTTTTCTTTTTGCTTAGACATGACCACAAATGGGCAAAAAGATTTGGTATATTTGGTTTGGTAGTTGGAGTTGCGGCTCACTCAAACCTTGGAGCGGTATTTGGATTTTTGGTAGCTAGACCCGTGGCAAACGGTATCTATTATCCACTCTATTTTATACTCTCAGCGATGGTTACGGGGTGTTATCTTATCTTTTTGATGTATGGCTTTAAGTATAAGCTCAACTTTCCACCTGAAATGCAAAAAACTTTGGTAGCAACTGCAAAGATACTAGGTTTACTACTTGCAATCTTGCTATTTTTTGAGATTTGGAGAATGCTAACTGCGATATATGGTGGTATGTATGATAGATCAACTACGGCTTTGCATATCCTAAAATCAGCTCCGTTTTTAGTTGGAGAGATTTTGCTTGGTATCTTGATACCATTTTTTGTTATACTTTTTAGCAATGGAAAGGCTATCAAGACTTTGGTTTTTACCTCTTTTACGGGAATGATAGGTATATTTTTTATGAGATATGATTTGGTTCATGATACACAACTATTTCCTATGCAAATGCTAAAGACCAGAGAGTATCAGCTTCCACCATCATTCATAGAATATACACCTAGTATGAATGAGATATTTATAGCCTTAGGTGCTATCGGTATCGCTATAACACTATACTATATAGGTGATAAGATTTTATATTTGGAGACTGATCCGGATTAGAGTTTGAATCTACATGTAGGGGTTTCCCTACATGTAGAGTTTTTATAGTGCTTTTGCTATATATTTGTTTAGTATCTTTGAAAAGTTTGCTATATCATCTATCTTCATGCCCTCAGCTAGTTTAGCTTGGTCTAGTAGAAGTATAGATATATCTTGCAAGCTTGCCAACTCATTTTTCTCTACTATCTTTTTAAATATCTCGTGTTTTGGATTTATCTCCAAGATTGGTTTAACTTTTGGAAGATTGTCTTGACCCATCTGTTTTAACATCTCTTGCATCTGAAAATCAGGATCATTTTTGTCATATATAAGCACAGAAGCAGAATCACTAAGTCGTGAAGATATCTTCACATCTTTTACTTCATCTTTAAGTATCTCTTTCATCTTAACTATAACTTCTGCTAGCTCTTTTTGGCTCTCCTCTTTGTCCTCTTTTTCATCCTTTATCTCTTCGTCGATATCTGAGTTATTCACAGGTTTTATAGGGGTTTTATCATACTCGTGCACCATTGGAATGACGATAGCATCAACCTCTTCATCTAGTAGTAAAACTTCTATATTTTTTGCTTTAAATTGCTCTATGAGAGGAGAATTTCTAAGTAGAGCTTCATTTTCACCGGTTATGTAGTAGATACTCTTTTGATCTTCGCCCATGCTCTCTTTATACTCTTTTAGAGAGATCAAGCCGTCTCTTTTGCTGGATTTAAACAGAACCAAATCCAAAAGTGTATCTTTGTTTTCAAAGTCACCATACAGACCCTCTTTTAGGACTTTTCCAAAGTTTTTGTAGAATGTCAGGTACTTTTCGTTATCTTTCTCTTTTAATTTTTTTAATTCACCTAAAATCTTCTTAACTGATGCTCTTTTGATGCTCTCTAAAATTCTGTTTTGTTGTAAAATCTCTCTGCTTATATTTAGAGGTAAATCCTCGGCATCGATGATTCCTCGGATAAATCTCAAGTAAGTTGGCAACAGCTCTTTTTCATCATCAGTGATAAATACTCTTTTGACATATAGTTTGACTCCCGGTTGATAATCAACTCTATATAGATCCATAGGAGGAGTTGAGGGGACATAAAAGAGTGTTTTGTACTCCAAAGTTCCCTCTGCTCTTGTGTGTACCCATAGAAATGGATCACTACTGTCATGAGAGATTTGCTTATAAAAGTCTTTATACTCTTCTGGTTTTATTTGAGATTTATTGAGTGTCCAAAGAGCTGAAGCTTTGTTTATTTGCACCTCTTTGATCTCTTTTTTGGGCTCTCCTCCCTCTTTTTTAGATTCAATTGTCTCCTCTTTATCCATAAAGATACCAAAAGGTATGTGGTTGGAGTATTTTTTAACAATTCCCTCTATCCTGTAAAATTCTAAAAATTCACTCTCTTCATCTTTTATATGTAGAGTTATTTTTGTACCAAATTGTGCTTTTTTAGCTTTTTTGATTTCATACTCGCCAGTTGCTTCGCTACTCCATTTCCAAGCTTGCTCTTCTCCTGCTTTTTTGCTTAGAACTTCTATCTTGTCTGCAACCATAAAAGCTGAGTAGAAACCTACACCAAATTGACCGATAAGCTGAGAATCTTTCTTTTTGTCTCCACTTAGATTTGATAGAAATGATTTTGTGCCACTTTTTGCGATAGTTCCTAAGTTCTCTATCAAATCTTCTTCATTCATACCTATTCCAGTATCAGTGATGCTTAGAGTTTTCTTCTCTTTATCTATCTCAATTTTTATCTTTGGTTGATACTCTAGATTTTTATAACTCTCTTCTGTGAGTGTCAAGAAATGCAATTTATCTATAGCATCTGAAGCATTTGATATAAGCTCTCGTAAAAATATCTCTTTATTTGAGTATAAAGAGTGTATCATAAGATCTAAAAGTTGTGTAACTTCTGTTTGAAATTGATGTTTAGCCATAATTTCTCCTTAAATTTTTTTCTCGGAATTATACCAAAATATCAAGAAAAATTCAAGAACATTTAGTCATCTTATTTATAAATATTTAGTCTAAGTATATAAAGGTTTATATATATAACTTCTTAAAGATTGCTATAGCAGATATGGTTGAGCCTAAAGTAAGGGTAACATTTAGAAAGATATTTAATATGACTCTTTTATAATCCCCATCTTGAAGCATGCTGACATTTTCCAGCGAAAAAGTGGAAAATGTTGTTAAAGCACCCAAAAAACCGGTCATCACTAAAGCTTTATATTGAGGTTCGATTACATTTTGAAAAAACATAAAAGCAAAACCTATGATAAAACTACCTATGATGTTTACACTGAGTGTTCCTATGGGAAAGAGTACGGAAAACTGTTTTTGCACAAAACCAGCTATCAAAAATCTTGAAATTGCACCCAAAAATCCGCCAAAACCTATATATAATAGAAGTGAAATGTTCATACTTGTCCTATTTATGCTTGTACTTTATGACTTGAGTATCACACATTGTTGTTATTCCCTCACTTATCATAAAGTCAACCTTATCTATAAAATCCAAAATCTTCTCTTCAGAGTCGATTATCTCCACAACTAAAGGCATCTCCTGAGAGATAGTAAATACATTAAAACTTCTAAGTTCACTATGGGCACCAATGCCAGCAACTCCTTTGAAGACAGTTGCTCCAGCCAACCCCAACTCTTTTACTTTTTTCAAAAGCTCTTCCCATAATGGATTTCCATCATATTTATCTTGATTGTCTATATAGATACGAAGTATCTTTTTTGCTCCTAAGTATCGTTTCATATTAATGTCCTCTTTTCATTCTCTTTGGTTAGAATTTTTTGCATATTTTCTCTTGTTCTTTCGTACCAACCTTCATCTTTTTTTGGATCAACCAAATCCAAAAAAGTTACAGTCACTGTACCGCTTTTTGCTTTGAAATTTTGTGAATCAAATATATTTCTAGTGTTCGTCACGACAACAGGTTGAACCTTCAACTTTAACTTTTCAGCTAAAAATTTTGGTCCTTTTTGAAATTTCAGTAATTTTTCCCCTCGTCCTCTTGTTCCTTCAGGAAATATAGCGATAACTCTACCATTTGAAATCCTATCTTTTGCCTCTTTCACTAACTTCACAAGCGATCTGGTGTTTTTTCTATCTATTATTATCATTTTTGGAGCTTCTAGGATATGACCAAAGAGAGGTATATCTCTTATCTCTTTTTTTGCTACCCAACATAAATCTTTTGGATATATCGCCTCAAGTGAAGTGATGTCTAGCAAGCTTTGGTGATTTACTAGTATAAGTTTTGCTTCCAAGTCTGGTTTGCCATTTTGGATGATATTAAATCCAATCAAAAACTTTTGCATTTTTGCCCAAATTTGCCTTATTTTATAGGTGCTATTTTTGAAAATATACATCAATACTATAGTGACTAAAACGGTAAAAACAAATTGTGCCATTATAAATATAGCTTTAATTCTTGATAACATTTTTTTCCTTTATCCATCCGATTTTTTTATCAGGAAGTATCACTTTTATGTAATCTTCCCTAGTATTTAATTTCTGTACTGCCTCAACTTTTGCAGTGGAGTAGAAAAGTGTAGAATTTTTTGTAGGCAGTATATAGACTTTTGTATTTTTTGCTATCTTTATGGTGCTTAAGGGATTGATATTTAGATAAAACATAACAGCAAGAACGATAAAGAGCAGAAGATATATGACTCTTCTTCTCTTTATAAAAATAAAAAGCAAAATGATAGCCAAAGTTCCATAAGCTATATTTTTATATAGATTAAATGAGCTTTGTGTCGGGTTTAGATCGCTTTGAGTGCTTATGTTTTCATTATCTATGACTAGATTTATGCTTTTTTTGATAAATCTGTTTTGTTTGATATTGAAGTATTTAAATACAAATTTATCTCTATATTTTGGAACAATCGCGTAGTAGTAAATCCTAGATATTGGAAAATTGTCAAAATACGAATCTACACCATCTCGAATAACCCATGAAAGTTTAAAATCCTTCAAATTTGCATTTTTTGCTTTTATCTCTAAGACGACCATATTGTTATATTCATCAAATTTGGTTGTTTTTATTTTTATGATATCTAGCCAATCTGCTATGACATTAGAAAAGTATGCATCTGCGTTGAGTTTTATCACTTTTAGAGGAAGATTTGGGAAAATTTGAGAGTAGGTTAGATTTCCATCTTTGTAGAGTTCAAAGTATATCTGAGGAAAAGTTACATTTGTATCTTCTGCTCTGGCATAAAAGGTCTTTTCGTACTCATAGTCACTCTTTTTTGTCCAATTATCATCTCTGTTTAAAATGTTGATATTTGGACTTGGAATTATGCTGTTTTTGATCTCATTAAAATTATCTGTAGTTATAATTGCTTTGACTTTTACAGAAAATTGTTCACCTAAAAAAACTTGATCAGGACTTTTTGTATAGGATATAAAAATAGTCTGTTTTTCTGGTGCTTTTTGCGTATTATTCTCTTCAATCGGTACTAAAGAGGCGTTTATATCGGTTAAATTGTTTTCTAAACTTATGCTTTTGTTAGTCTCTAGCGAGCTTGTATCGTAGTATCCAAAAGATGTACTGCTACTGTTTAGTTCAGTAGCAGCGTAAAGTTGAACACAAAGATAAAAAAACAGAGCAATGATTAACCGCATCTGATTATTTCAAAAAACCCTCTAGCATTTTAACTCCATCATCTGAGCCTAATATCTTTTCGATAGCCCTCTCAGGGTGAGGCATGAGACCAAATACATTTTTATCTCTGTTGCACAGACAAGCAATGTTGCTAACAGATCCATTTGGATTCTCTTCATTTCCATCTTTATCGCAATACTCTAGCAAAACTTGCTCATTTTCATATAGTGATTTTACCAACACTTTATCTATATAGTAGTTTCCTTCACCATGGGCTATAGGAATGTCAAGAATATCTCCAATACTAAGCTTTTTTAAGAATGTATTGTTATTGTTGATCACTTTTAAGTGCTGGTATTTTGATATAAAATGAGTATTTTGGTTTCTCTTCATGGCTCCGGGAAGTAGTCTTGATTCAAGCAACATTTGAAAACCATTGCAGATGCCAAGAACGCTTCCGCCCCTGTTTGCAAACTCTATCACAGCACTCATAACAGGAGAAAATTTTGCTATAGCAGCACTTCTTAGATAATCTCCATAGCTAAAACCACCAGGCAGTACAACCAAATCAGTACCAGCCGGAAGTTTTTCATTTTTATGAAACAGCAGTTCCACGCTAGCGCCTAGTTTTTCAAAAGCATACTTTGTATCTGTTTCGCAATTTGTCCCAGGAAATACTGCCACTACAACCTTCATGACTTCTAATCCCCCATCTCGATAGAGTAAGTCTCTATAACAGTGTTTGCCAGTAACTCTTCACACATCTCTTCTACTCGCTTCAATGTCTTTTCTCTGTTCTCATTCTCTACATGTAGAATTATCTGTTTGCCAATCCTCACATCTTCTACTTCATCGAATTGCAATGCCAAAAGAGCATGATAAACCGCTTTTCCTTGAGGATCCAAAACACCCTCTTTGAGTTGAATATTTACTATGACTTTCATTTTACATCCTCCAAGACTCTTTTTAGCACCTCTTCGTATGCCATTTTTACATTGCCCAATCCCTGTCTAAATCTATCTTTATCTAGTTTTTCATTTGTTTTTATATCCCAAAATCTACAACTATCGGGGCTTATTTCGTCAGCTAGCAGGATATTTCCTTCAATATCTACACCGAACTCTACTTTAAAATCTACAAGATTTAAACCTCTTTTTTCAAAGAAGGCTTTTAGCGTAGAGTTTATCTCTCTTCCTAGCCTCTTTAACTCTTCTAGATCGCTTTCACTTTTGACTAAATCCATCATCAAGCAGTGCTCATCATTGACTAAAGGGTCATTTAAATCATCATCTTTATAATAAAACTCAACGATAGCAAATGGAAGTTTTGTGCCATCCTTGATGCCAAGTCTCTTTGTAAGTGAGCCAGTAGCTATGTTTCTGACAACTACTTCAAGAGGTATGATATTTACTTTTTTGACCAGTTGCGAAGAGTCATCTATGGTTTTAACTAAATGTGTCTTTATCCCCTCTTTTTCGAGTAGATGGAACAGTTGTGTGCTTATCTTGCAGTTTAGTGCGCCTTTCCCAGCTTCATTTCCCTTTTTTTGAGCATTAAAGGCTGTTAAATCATCCTTAAACTCAGAAACAAGTAGATTTTCATCATCTGTTTTAAAGAGCCTTTTGCCCTTGCCTTCGTATAGTAATTCTCTCTTTTGCACCTATTTCTCCTTAGCTATGGATAGTATCTTTATAGCATCTATCGCAGTTTTGAGTTGGATATCTTTTAGGATGTCCTCTTTTGTTATTATGTTTTTATCAGCTTTTTCTATCTTGACTTTCTTTTTGCTTACTTTGTTTAACTCTGCTTTTAGATGTTTTTTAAGCTCTCTCTCTTTTATGCCAAAAGCATCCGCTTTATGAGGAACTTTACCAGCACTAATGATAACATCAGGAACTACACCAACAGCTTGTATAGTCCTTCCGCTTGGAAGATAGTATCTTGCTATCGTGATTCTTAAAGCTTCATCTTTGTTGATAGGCAATATAACCTGCACACTTCCTTTTCCAAAAGTTTTCTTACCTACTATGATAGCTCTTTTGTGATCTTGAAGTGATCCACTTACTATCTCACTCGCACTAGCACTTCCGCCATTTACGAGAACTGCCATAGGAACACTCGTGAGTGTTTTGGATGGGTCTGCTTTGTATTTTATATCTTCGTTTTTATCTCTTCCCTTTTGGGATACAATGATACCATCTTTGACAAACAGATTTACCAATCCAACTGCTTGATTAAGCAGTCCGCCAGGATTGTTTCTAAGATCAAGTATGATTCCTTTTACGCCTTTGTGTTTCAGTATCGCCTCTTTTGCTTTTTGAACAACTTTTTTATCAAAACTTGTAACTCTTAGATATAGGATATTCTCTTTTTTTATCATTTTTGTATAGACTGAGTCAATTTTGATAATGTCTCTGATGATTTTGATCTTTAGTGGTTTGCTTACGCCTTCTCTTACGATAGTTAGAACAATTTTTGTTTTGGGCTTACCTCTCATGTGGCTTACAGCTTCATCGATTGTCATATTTAGCGTAGATAAGTCATCAATTTTAAGTATGATATCGCCCGCTTTTACTCCGGCTTTATCCGCAGGTGTCCCCTCTATCGGAGAGATGATGGTAAGTACGCCTTTACGCATACCAACTGTGATACCCAATCCTCCAAACTCACCATCAGTTTGGATTTTCATATTTTTAAAGCCTTTTTTGTCTAAAAAAGATGAGTGAGCATCTAGGTTTGACATCAAGCCATCTATGGATTTGTTTATAATCGTGGTGATATTTATATCATCAACATAATATTTCTCAATTGTGCCAACAACTCTGGTATATTTTGCAAGTGCAGCTAATCTGCTAGACTCACTCTCATGTGATTTTGCAAATAGAGTCGTACTGACAAATAGGCTAGAGCCTACTAAAGTAGCTACAAAACCCAAAAGTGCAAGTTTTTTACTTTTCATACATTTTTCCTTAATAAGTATTCATAAATTCTACCCAATTTTACCTAAAAATATTATATAAATTATAAATGAAATTGTATAAAAATTACCCAGCTAAAATTATATGAGTAAAATTATGCAATATACTTGACATTGATAGACTAAAGTTGTATAATTTTAGTAAATATTCAGGGGCTCTTGTGAGGCTCAGACCAAAGGGAGGATTTGTCCTCTAAGAGAACCCCCTGAATATTTACTGAAATTACAGAAGGAGAAGATTATGAATAAAATATTTGAAAAACTAACCCACCAAATGACCCAAACTATAGAGAGTGCTTTGAGTTTGGCACTTCATGCTAAAAACTCTGAAGTGGTGCCTCTACATGTAGTGTGGTCTTTGCTGACAAATTCATCTTCAATTTTAAATCAAGTTTTAAATAAGATGAATATAGACAAAGCAGCGATTGAACTAGAAGTAAAAAGCAAGATAGACTCATTGCCGACAAGCACAAGCGTAACTAAAGAAAATATAAAACTCTCAAGAGCGTTGGTGGAGTCTTTGCAAAATGCAGAAGGTTTGATGAACAAACAAGGAGATAGCTATCTCTCTGTAGATACTTGGTTGCTTGAAAATTTAAGTGACAGAGTCATCAAGGAGATATTTTCAAAGTATGTTGACATAATGGAGATAAAGAAGAATCTAGAAGCATTAAGAGGAGATAAAAAGATAGACAAACAGACAGCAGATGAAAATCTGGAGTCTTTAGAAAAATTTGGTATAGATTTGACAAAAAAAGCAAAAGATGGTGAGCTTGACCCGGTCATCGGCAGGGATGAAGAGATACACAGAATCATGCAGATTTTAATCAGAAAAACCAAAAATAACCCTATCTTGATAGGAGAGCCGGGAACTGGTAAAACTGCCATAGCAGAGGGGTTGGCTCTGAAAATATCAAATGGAGATGTTCCTCTTAGTTTGCAAAACAAAAGAGTTGTAGCACTTGATATGAGTGCATTGATAGCTGGTGCGAAGTACAGGGGTGAATTTGAAGATAGGCTAAAAGCGGTCATAGATGAAGTCAAAAAAGATGGAAATATCATACTATTTATAGATGAGATTCACACCATCGTGGGCGCTGGAGCTAGTGAGGGAAGTATGGATGCGGCAAATATACTAAAACCGGCTCTTGCTCGTGGCGAACTTCATACTATAGGAGCAACAACTCTCAAAGAGTACAGAAAATATTTTGAGAAAGATACTGCGCTTCAAAGGAGATTTCAGCCTGTCAATGTAAATGAGCCAAGTATCAGTGAAGCTTTGCAGATTTTAAGAGGTATAAAAGAGTCTTTGGAGACATTTCATGGTGTGAGGATCACTGATGGTGCTCTTGTGGCTGCGGCAAAACTGAGTGATAGATATATAACAGATAGATTTTTGCCAGATAAAGCGATAGACCTTATAGATGAGGGTGCAAGTGAACTTAAGATGCAGATAGAGAGTGAACCGTTGGAACTTAGCCGTGTGAAGATTGTGATAGGGCGACTAATGGTGGAGAAAGAGGCTCTTTTGATGGAGAGTAAGAAGAAAAACAGTAAAAGACTCGATGAGATTGAGAAAGAGTTGAGTGATGCAAAAGAGAAACAACAAAAACTTCAAATGCAATTTGACACAGAAAAGAGTGTTTTTGAAGAGATAGGTCAGCTTAAAAATGAGGTAGAAGCTCTAAAAAGAGAGGCTCAAATCGCAAAAAGAGATAGTGATTTTAACAAAGCAGCCGAGATAGAGTATGGAAAATTGCCCGAGTATGATAAAAAAGAGAAAGAGTTAAACGAGAGATGGGAGAAGATGGTTGAGAGTGGAACTTTACTTAAAAACAGTGTTGATGCAGAGATGATAGCAACAATCGTAAGTAAATGGACAGGTATCCCAGTAAACAAGATGCTTCAAAGTGACAAAGAAAAAGTGTTGGATATAGAAGATAGATTAAGAGCAGAAGTAGTTGGTCAGGATAGAGCACTTCACGCTATAGGAAGAGCCATAAAAAGAAACAAAGCGGGACTCAGCAATGACTCAAAACCAATAGGAAGTTTTATGTTCTTAGGACCAACAGGAGTCGGAAAAACCCAAAGCGCAAAAGCGTTGGCAAAATTTCTCTTTGACAGCGAAAAGGCGCTCATCAGATTTGATATGAGTGAATACATGGAAAAACATGCAGTAAGCCGACTCATTGGTGCTGCTCCAGGATATGTAGGGTATGATGAGGGTGGACAACTTACCGAAGCGGTCAGAAGAAAACCATATAGTGTCTTGCTTTTTGATGAAGTGGAAAAAGCTCATCCAGATGTCTTTAATATCTTGCTTCAAGTGTTGGATGATGGGCGACTTACCGATAACAAGGGTGTAACAATCGACTTTAAAAACACGATAATCATCCTAACATCAAATATAGCAAGCGATAAGATCATGGAAAATCCGCAAAATTGCGAAAATGATGTGATGAGCGAGATAAAAAGATACTTTAAGCCAGAGTTCTTAAACAGACTTGATGATATAGTGATTTTCAACCCGCTAAGTTTTGAAAACATAAAAGAGATAGTTCACATTATGTTCAAAGACTTACAAAAAAGAGTAAGTGAGAGAGGCATCAAAATAGAGTTAGATGAGAGCTCAGTTGAACTTCTAGCGCAAGCAGGATTTGACCCAGTATATGGCGCAAGACCGCTAAAAAGAGCACTTTATGAGCTAGTAGAAGATAGACTAGCAGATATGATTTTGAGAGATGAGCTAAAAGATGGCTCAAGTGTAAATATAAAAGCTTTCGATGATGAGTTGATTTTTGAAGTTAATCCTGTCTAGCTTGCAAATGCGTTCCGCCTTGCCCTAAGGTGGAACGCATTTAAAATTAAAGAATTAAAAGGGAGACTGCTTTTTTAAAGAGTATTTAAAGATAATAGTATTATCATTAGATGATAAGTAAAGGAATAGAGTGGATGATTTAGAAAATTTACTAAACTTACACGGTGAAGTTTTTCCTATGGATAATGGCTATTGGGTAAAATTTGAAGCTTATCAGATTGAAGCAAGTGATGCTATTCCTCATGGGATTAGATACTCTCTTACTCTCCATGATAAGCACAATAAAAGGGTAATAGGATTTGATAATGCACATAGTTTTAAATCGTCCAAAAAGTATGGAGCTAAAAAATCTAGTTACGACCATTTGCATAAACAAACAGATATAGTGGCATATGATTTTGAGTCAGCTTCGCAACTTTTAGAGGATTTCTGGAAAAGTGTAGATTATTATATGGAGAACAATACATGAAAACATTAAAAGTAGGTATAATATCAAAAGATGAATATAAAAATAGGACTATCAACATAGCCAAGGGCATTTATAAGCCCAGAGAAGATGAGCCTAAAGTTTGGTTTGAATCTATCAAATCTATGGCGCAAATACTATCTAATGAAAATCAAGAACTTTTAAAAGTGATATTAGAACATAAACCAACATCACTTACGCAACTTGTAGAACTAACGGGCAGAGCTAAATCAAATTTATCAAGAACACTAAAAACTTTAGAGAGATATGGTATAGTGGAGCTTCATAAACAAAATAGAGCAGTTATACCAGAGGTAAAAGCCGCCCATTTTAATGTAGAGTTTGGGTTAAGTGTGGCATAAAATTTTAATCTCTTTTAAATAACTTTCTTATTTTTAAAAGTCCCATGTGCATACCGCTGTACTTCATGATTTTTGCTACTTTTTTCCAGTCTGTTTTATTGTAACAGGGTGCGGGACATTTTCTGCAGCTTGGTTTCTCTTCGTGAGGGCAGTTTGTGAGGTTTTCATAGGAAATCTTCAGTGTTTTTTCACAATCTTTGCATAGATTGTACTCTAATTTTCCTAACTCTTTATTTTGGTATTTTAATTTTATAAAATCATTTCTTTTTTCAACTGTTTTGTGTTTTTGATCGCAGTAAAGTTGTATAAATTTGTGTAGTGTTCTTGCATCTTTTTCAAATTTTTCTGTTGTCATCTAAGTCCACCTCTTTGTTTCCATTTGTATTTTTTATCATCATTCAGTTTACTAAAGTATAGATCTCCAGAATCTCTCCAAGGGTCTAGTAAAATGCCATCTTTAAATCTGCAACCCTTACATGTAACTACTAAAACATTATGCTCATCCCAATAATCACCCACATTTGCACCACCTATATAATAATCAAAACTTTTGTAGTTTTGAGCTTTGACAAAGGAGAGCATATCATATGCAAATTGCCAACAAAGTCCCCTTTTTCTTAAGCCTATATTTACTAAAAAATTTTGAAACAACGGAGGCTTTACAAGTTTGTACTCTTTTGCCAACTCTTTAGAGTGGATGATGGCTTTTTGGGCTAACTCTTTTGCCTCTTTTTTATCTACATGTAGAGAGTTTATTAAAATTTCTAATTTTTTTGTTTTTATATCATCTTGTTGCGGAAGCTTTGGGGAATTTGTGCACCCTTGAAATAAAAACAAGATAAAAATTAAAAAGAGATATTGTTTCATATCTGCAATGATAGTAAATCAAAATTAATATTTTTTAAATGCACTTAAGTAAAATTAGAGTATAATCCGAACCTTAAATTAAATAAAGGGAAACGAATGAAAAGAACATTTCAACCACATAACACACCAAAGAAGAGAACTCACGGTTTTAGAACTAGAATGAAGACCAAAAATGGTAGAAAAGTGATAAGAGCTAGAAGAGCAAAAGGTAGAAAAAGATTGGCTGTATAGGAAACTATGAAATTTTAAAGAAAACAGAAGAGTTTTCTTTAGTTTATAACGATAGCATAAAATGGCACTTTGAGGGTGCCGTGGTCTTTTACAAATCAGGTTTGAAAAAAAATGTTGGTTTTACTGCAAGTAAAAAAGTTGGAAATTCTGTAAAGAGAAATTTAGCCAGAAGAAGGTTAAAAGCTATATTTAGAGAGATTGAGCACCAATTAAAAAGCGGAAGCTATATATTTGTGGCTAAAAGAAAGATAGATGAAATGGATTATAAATCTTTAAAAAAAGGTCTTCTTTGGTCATTTAAAAGGTTAAACTGTCTAGAAAAATGAAAAAATTAGCACTTCTTTTTCTAGACTTTTACCAAAAATTTTTGACGCTCTTTAGCTATGGCAGTTGCAGGTATTATCCTACATGTTCGCAGTATGCTAGAGAACAGATCATGTTTAATAACTTTTTTAAAGCCATATTTTTTTCAATTTTAAGGATACTTAGATGCAACCAACTATTTCGTGGCGGTATTGACTATCCTGTAGTAAAGCAAAGATTTACAAAAATTTCATTTACGAGGAAATATAACGAATCTCCTCGTAAAATATCTTTTTGGTTTATACCAAAAGATAAAAATACTTTTTTTGTTGTAAAATCTTTTAAAAATTAAACAAAGGTTCTTAAGTGATTGATAAACTCAGTAACCAAAATAGAATCATACTAGCAACAGTACTCTCTTTTCTGTTTTTTGCTACATATGATTATCTTTTTATTCCAAAACAGACTCTAAATCCAAATGAGCAAAATAGCTCTAAAATCCAAAAGAGTGTAGCAACAAATGCACAAAAAGCTCCAACTGTTGCAACGACTTCAAGTCAAAGCATTCCCTCTTCGAAAGTCACCAAAAGTAAATCTCTAAATCCAAGCATTAAAGATGATGTTATAGCTACAGTAAAAGCAAAGAAATTTGAACTAAAGATAGATAGATTAGGAAGAGTGACAAAGTTTTATCTAAATGAAAAAAAATATACTTCAAAAGATGGAAAGCGACTGCAACTAGTTGACCATAAGCTTGGTTTTTTGCCTTTAGAGATGAGGTTTAGTAATGAGGCGATAAACACCGAAGCATTTGCAACTTCTTATGATATTGATAAATCCAATTATACACTAAATGGTAAGCCTGTTACTATAAACCTGACACAAAGTTTACCAAACTTGACGATTATCAAAAAAATTAAAATTTATCCCGATGGACATTATGATTTAAATATAAAACTCTCAAAAAAAGCAGACTATTTTATAACTCCCGGTTACCATCCTAGCCTTGAAAAAGAGAGCTATACATTTCATGGCGCACTTCTTAAAAAGAGCGATGGCAGTATGGAAATCATAGACGATGGCGATGCGGTTGAAGCGACATTTAAAGGTGTGCAATTTGCTGCAAATGCGGATAAATATTATGCGACTGTTTTGTATAATTTTGATAAAAAGATGACAGTTGTAGAGACACCTATGAAAGATAAGGACCCAGCACTTTTCATAAAAGGTACAACTGACATGAACCTCGGTGGCTACATTGGTCCAAAAGAGTTTGTGATACTGAAAAAAATAGACCCAAGATTGACTGATGTTATAGAGTATGGATTTTTTACTTTTATCGCAAAACCACTTTTTGTCTTATTGTCTTACATCCACACTTTTCTTGGTAACTGGGGTTGGTCTATCGTTGCTTTGACTCTTTTGGTTAGACTTGTTCTTTTTCCTTTGACATACAAAGGTATGCTCTCTATGAACAAAATGAAAGCATTATCTCCAAAAATGAAAGAGCTTCAAGCCAAATATAAAGGCGACAAGCAAAAACTGAATGCGCACATGATGGAGCTGTACAAAAAACACGGAGCAAATCCGATGGGCGGATGTCTGCCTATGATACTTCAGATCCCTGTATTTTATGGTGTCTATAGAGTTTTGCAAAACACGGTTGAGCTAAAGGGTGCTCCATGGATGCTTTGGATTCATGATTTAGCGGTAATGGACCCATACTTTATATTGCCAATTTTGATGGGTGGTTCAATGTTCTTGCAACAAAAACTTGCACCAAATAACTTTACAGATAAGACACAAGAGAAAATTATGAAGTTTTTACCTCTGATATTTACATTTTTCTTTGTAACTTTCCCAGCAGGTTTGACTCTGTACTGGTTCACTAGTAACTTAGCTTCCATAGTACAGCAGTATTTTGTAAATCAATCATTTAAAAAGCATAAAGTAGAAGAGATGGCGGTGAAAAAATGAAAAGAGTAGAAGGAAATACACTACAAGAGGCATACTTAAGTGCTGCAAAAGAGATGGGCTGTTCTATCACAGAGCTTGAGATAAATATAATACAAAACTCCTCTTCAGGTTTTTTGGGAATGTTTAAAAAAACTGCGATCATAGAGGTTGCTAAAAAAGGTGCTAAAAAACAACAACCAAGAAAAAACAGAGAGAGAAAGAGTGAAAAAAGATCTCCAAAACCACAAAAAGATATTGCAAATGAAGAGAAGAGGCAAAACAAACATAAGCCAAAAGCAAAAAAAGCCTCTCCAAACCAGCAAAGTTTTGAAAAACATAATATAAAAAAAGAAGAAAATGTAAATAGTACTCCAAAGATACAAAAAAGAGAGCCACGAAAAAAAGAGCTCAAAATTGATATGGAAAAAATTGTCCAAGAAGTAAAAATTGATATAAACAGACTGTTTGATGAGAGTTGCTTTGAGATGGATAAGATAAAGGTAGAGAAGTACAATGATAATACCATCTTGATAGAGTATAGCGGAGAAGATGCCGCACTTCTTATCGGAAAAGAGGGTTATAGATACAAAGCTTTATCATACTTTTTATATAATTGGATAAATATAAAATATGGTGCAAATGTTCGTCTCGAAATAGCCGAATTCCTAAAAAATCAAGAGGAGATGATAGGCAAATATCTAGTCTCTGTCATCCAAAGAGTTCAAAGCAATGGAAGAGGTCAAACAAAGATACTAGATGGCGTTTTGATAAAAATCGCACTAGAAAAGTTAAGAGAAGAGTTTCCTGAAAAGTATGTCGGTATAAAATCAGCTAGAAGCGGAGGCAGACTCATAGTCATAAATGACTTTAACAGGAAAACAAAATAGATACGATAGCCGCAATCGCCACAGCTCACGGTATTGGCTCGGTTTCAATCATCCGAGTCAGTGGGCAAGACTCTTTGCATGTAGCGCAAAAACTCTCAAATAAAAAAGATTTTACTCCAAGAAGGGCTTATCTGTGTACACTCTATGATGAAGAAAAAAGTGTCATAGATGAAGCCATCGTCATATACTTTAAATCCCCAAACTCATTTACAGGTGAAGATATAGTAGAGTTTCAATGCCATGGAGGTTTGATTGTAGCAGATATGGTTTTGAATGAAGTTTTAAAAAATGGCGTTAGACTCGCAAATCCTGGAGAATTTTCAAAAAGAGCTTTTTTAAATGGCAAGATAGACTTAAGTAGAGCCGAAGCGATATCTAAACTCATAGAGACAAAGAGCGTGGATGCAGCTAAAATTTTAGCACGACAGTTAAAAGGAGAGTTGCAGGATTTTGTCAATCAAGTCAGAGATGATTTGGTTGAAATCTTAGCCTTTGTAGAGGTAAATATAGACTATGCCGAAGAGGATTTGCCAAAAGACTTAATGAAACAGATAGAACAAAGACTCTCAAATCTTATAGTACTTCTAAAAAAGAGTTATGACGGTTCAAAAGCAAGAGAGGGGCTCATTGAGGGTTTTAGAGTTTGTATAGTTGGCAAGCCAAATGTTGGTAAAAGCTCACTTCTTAACTCTTTGCTAAATTATGACAGAGCGATAATCAGTGATATAGCAGGCACAACAAGAGATACTATAGAAGAAGAGGTAAGGATCGGAACTCATCTCATCAAGATAGTAGATACTGCGGGAATCAGAGAGTCGGATGATGCTATAGAGAAGATAGGCATACAAAGATCAAAAGATGCTATAAACTCTAGCGACATAGTTATAGCGATTTTTGACAATTCAAGAGAAGAGGATAGTGAAGATAGAGCGATCATTAAAATGCTTGAAGAGTCTAAGTCAGATAAAAAAATCATAAAACTTCTAAATAAGATAGATTTGGATAGTAAGTTTGATAGGGATTTGCTAGATGACTATTTGGAGATCAGCGCAAAAAAAGATAGTGGCAGATTGATAGAAAAATTAAAAGAGATATTAGATGCTAACAATATGGACGACTCATTGATGCTCACTTCAAAAAGGCAGATGACTTCAGTAGAAAAAACATATAAAGAGATAGAGATGAGTAAAACCGTCCTAAATGAAGGAGAACTTGAACTTTTTGCCTTTCATCTAAATGAAGCGATACGAGAGATATCTTTGATAACCAAAAATTTTGACAGAGATGAGATACTTGATAAAATGTTTGGAAGTTTTTGTTTAGGTAAATAAAAAACTATAAAAATCATAATTAATTATTATTTTAATCTTAAGAAGATATACTTTCTCAAAAATAGGAGATAAAGTATGCAATTTTTGTTTGGTTTTTTAGTCGGAGCTATTGTTGTTGGTTTTGGTATGTGGAAGATTATTCCTGGTATGATGAGTATAACCAAGAAGAGTAAATTAAACTTTGAAGATACCGTGGAGGCTGTTCAAAATGAGGCAAAGGCGCTTGGTTGGAATGCTCCACATGTATATAATATGCAACAATCCTTCACCAAAGCAGGATACGAAAATGTTGAAAAGATGAGAGTCGTATCGTTAGGACACGCAAAATTTGCCTACCAGATTGTTAAAAATGACAAAGATAAATTTGTACTAGGATTTATGCCATATCGCGCAGGTGTATATGAGGATAAAAATGGAGATGTTTTTATAACGGGAGCCAATATGGGCATAATGAGCAAGATGTTTGGCGGCAACATAGAGAAGATCATGGGTGCATCTGCAAAAGAGTTAGAGAAGGCATTCGCAAAATTTACCGTATAGGACAAATTTCAATACATATTTAGCACTTTTTTAGTAGAATAAAGCAAATTATCTTATTAGGTTGTAAAAATGCAAAATCTCGAAGAGGTGCTAAAAACTCACAAACTCACAAATGATGAATATCAAAATATCTTAAAAATCATGGGGCGAGAGCCAAATTTACTAGAGATTAAGATATTTTCTTCTATGTGGAGCGAACACTGCTCTTATAAATCAAGCAAAAAGTATCTAAATGGCTTTCCAACAAAAGCTCCATGGGTCATACAAGGACCGGGAGAAAATGCGGGAGTGATCGATGTTGGAGATGGAGTAGCAGCTGTTTTCAAGATGGAATCCCATAATCACCCAAGCTTTATAGAGCCATATCAAGGAGCAGCAACAGGAGTTGGTGGAATTTTAAGAGATGTTTTCACAATGGGTGCAAGACCGGTGGCAAACATGAACTCTTTGCGCTTTGGAAATGTGGTAAACAATGATAAAATTTCTAAGCATCAAAGATACCTTGTACGAGGTGTAGTAGCTGGAATCGGTGATTATGGAAACTGCATGGGAGTTCCGACCATCGGTGGAGAGTGCTCTTTTGAAGAGTGCTATAACGGAAATATACTAGTAAATGCTTTTACTTTAGGGCTTGCAAAAACAGATGAGATTTTCTATGGCTTGGCTGAGGGAGTTGGAAATCCTGTTATCTATGTAGGAAGCAAAACTGGTCGCGATGGTTTGGGTGGAGCGGTTATGGCAAGTGACAGCTTTAGTGAAGAAAATAAATCTCTAAGACCGACTGTACAAGTTGGTGACCCATTTGCTGAAAAACTTTTACTAGAAGCTTGTTTGGAACTTTTTAAATACGACTATATAGTGGGCATTCAAGACATGGGTGCAGCAGGGCTCACAAGTAGCTCTTTTGAGATGGCAGGACGAAGCGGAAGTGGTATGACTATGCATCTTGACCTTGTTCCTGCTCGTGAAGAGGGGATGGAACCATTTGAGTTTATGTTAAGCGAATCTCAAGAGAGGATGCTTATATGTGCCAAGAGTGGATATGAAGATAAAGTGCTAGATATATTTAGAAAATGGGATTTGGATGCTGAAGTTATAGGTGAGGTAACAAACAGTGGAAATATGGAGCTGTTTTGGCATGGAGAAAGAGTAGCAGACATTCCGGTTCTGCCTGTAGCAGAAGAGGCGCCGATATATGACAGACCCACTCAAAAACCGACATATTTAGATGAGATTAAAGATATAAGTATAGATGATTTTGAGAGAGTAACCAATCAAGAGGCATTTGATAATCTGATAGCAAGACCGGAAGTTTTGGATAAATCATGGATAAGTGAGCAATACGACTCAATGGTGCAGACAAATACTATAAAAAACTCAGGAAGCCTAGATGCGAGTGCTATCCGGATAAAAGAGAGCGGAAAAGCACTCTCAATGAGTAGTGACTGCAATCCTAGATATAACTATATAGACCCATTTGGCGGAGCGGCGGCAGCAGTGATGGAGAGTGGAAGAAATGTTGCCATGAGTGGAGCAAGACCAAAAGCCATTACGGATTGTCTAAATTATGGAAATCCAGAAAATCCAGAAATCATGTGGCAATTTGCGCAGGGATGCTATGGTATAAAAGAGGCTTGCAAAGCCTTAAACACCCCTGTTGTGAGCGGAAATGTTTCACTATATAATGAAACTGACGGCGAAGGGATTTACCCAACACCAGCGATCGCTATGGTAGGAGTGAATGACGATGCAAACAAAACACTCTCAAGTTCATTTATGGAAGTTGGCAATCCTATATACCTGATAGGAGATACAAACAGCGAGTTTGGCGGAAGCTTGTATCTGAAGAAAATTTACAAAAAAGTTGGTGGAATTTTACCAAAAATAAACTATGAGCAAGAGTTAAAACTTTGGGATTTAGTCATAGAAGCAAATAAACAAAATCTCTTAAAAAGTGCCAAAGATGTAAATGTGGGAGGAGTCGCGATAGCTCTAGCTAAGATGAGTTGCGTCGGAGACATAGGCTCTACATGTAGAGTTGATTTAAAAGATGAAAGAGAGATCTTCAGTGAGAGCTTTTCAAGAGCTATAGTGGAAGTGAAAAACGAAGAAGAGTTTAAAAAACTAGCTCAAAAGATAGGTATAAAAGTGACAAAGATAGGAGAAACAACCAAAGAGAGACTCTTTAAATGCAACGACATAACCAAAGATTTGGATGAGTTAAAAGAGATATACTTCAACAGATTTGCACAAATCATAGAGCAAGATATCTAAGATGAAAAAACCAGAAGAAAAGATATGTATAGTGGGTTTGGGCTATGTAGGGTTACCCCTGGCTCATGCCTTTGCAAAGAAGGGTTTTGGAGTAGTTGGATTTGATATAAATCAAGATAGAATAGAAGAACTTAACAGTGGATATGATAGAACTTTAGAATTAGAAGATTCTCAGCTCTTGGAAGTCAAAGATAGACTATATTTTACATCAGATTTAAATGAGATAAAATCTAGCAATATCTATATAGTTACGGTTCCAACTCCCATAGATAGAAATCATAACCCAGACTTAATGCCTTTGATAAAATCATCTCAAACTATAAGCAAAGTACTCAGCAAAAATGATATAGTAATTTACGAATCAACAGTTTATCCTGGTGTTACTGAAGATGTTTGTGTCCCGGAGCTAGAAAGATTTTCAAATCTCAAATACAATGTAGATTTTTTTTGTGGATATTCGCCGGAGAGGATAAATCCCGGGGATAAAAAACATACAGTAACAAAAATCAAAAAAGTTACTTCAGGAAGCAATAAAAAGATAGCCACAAAGGTGGATATACTCTATAACAGCATTATCGAAGTCGGTACTTTTATGGCAAGTTCCATAAAAGTTGCAGAAGCCAGTAAGGTAATAGAAAACACACAAAGAGATGTAAATATTGCTTTAATTAATGAATTAGCACTCATATTTAATGCTATGAATATAGATACAAATGAAGTGTTAGAGGCTGCCTCTACCAAGTGGAATTTCATCAAACTAAAGCCTGGTCTTGTGGGAGGTCACTGCATAGGAATCGATCCATATTATTTAACTTTTAAGGCAGAAGAGTTAGGTTATAAGCCAAATCTTATCTTGGGTGCTAGGCAAATAAATAATGGAATGGGAAAGTTTATAGCTGAACAGACTATAAAACAGATGATTTTGAATGATAAAAATATAAGAAATTCAAATATATTAATTTTGGGATTAACATTTAAAGAAAATTGCCCAGACTTAAGGAATACGAGAGTCATAGATATAATTGATGAGTTAGATACATATGGATGCAGTGTGGAAGTTTACGATCCATGGGTTAAAAAAGAGGATATAAATGATTTGGGCAAATACAATATAATATCTAATCCATTTGAAAATAGTAAAAAATATGATTCTATAATAGTAGCAGTTGCTCATGATAAATTTAAAAATTTAACTGCCAGTGATTATGATCAAATTACTACAAAACCTGAGGTTATCATAGATATAAAGGGAATTGTCGAAAAACCAAAATGGAGACTTTAGAAAAAATAAAAATTAGGATATTTAATATGAATACAATCCCATCTGAGACAAAAATAACGATAATATATATATTTTTTGCATATACTTTTTCAGTTTTGATGCGACTGATTTGGGTATATCATTTCAATGGATATGCACCTTTTTATTTTAATGATCAATTTATGATAAATACAAATGATGGCTATCTTTGGGCAGAGGGTGCAAGAGATCTACTTCATGGAAGCGGTGTAAATCCTGATGCGAAAGAGTATCTAGATAGATTTCATCAACTTCACGATTTATCACCTGTTGGGACTGCTGCTTCGCAATTGACCGCCTTTTTTGCAAAAATATTACCATTTTCTTTTGAGAGTGTTATATTTTATATGCCGGCATTTTTAAGCTCGCTAGTTGTTGTTCCTATTGTGTTGATAAGTAAGTCATTTAAAAATTTAGAAGCAGGTTTTATAGCCGCACTATTAGCCTCCATCGCTTGGAGCTATTATAACCGTACTATGGCAGGATATTATGATACTGATATGTTAAATATCGTACTCCCAATGTTTTTGCTATGGTCAATTATGTGGGCTATTCAAACACAAAAAGATGTATACCTATTGCTAAGTGCACTTGATATATTGGTTTATAGATGGTGGTATCCACAATCATACTCATTGGAATTTGCATTTTTTGGTTTAATTTTAATATACGCACTCATCTATGATAGAAAAAATAGCTTCAACTATAAGTTGCTAGCTATCATGATGTTCGCTATGATGCAGACATATATGCTTGTGCGATTAAGTTCAGTTTTAGTTGTTTTTTATATTTTTAAGCAGAAAAAATTTGACAAATATATATATTATATTTTGTCAGTTTCGATTATAGCATTTTTCATAACAGGCGGTTTTGCGCCTATATGGAATCAACTAAAAGGTTATGTATTTAGAGAAAGCGTAGATGCAACAAATAAGGGATTAGGTTTGCATTTTTTTACAGTTATGCAGACTGTGAGGGAAGCTGGGAAAATTCCTTTTGAAACATTTGCAAATCGTATTAGCGGTAGCGTTATTGTATTTTTTATTTCATGTATAGGATATATATATTTGCTTTTTAAAAAGAGGATTATGTTTCTTTCTTTACCTTTGGTTGGATTAGGATTTTTGGCATATGTAGGAGGATTAAGATTTACAATTTATGCTGTACCTATTTTAGCTTTGGGTATTGGATTTTTAATTTCAGAGTTATCATCTAATATATCAAATTTAAAGATAAGATATCCAAGTATGATAATCCTTACATTGGCAATTTTATATCCTAACTATAAACATATCGATGCCTATAAGGTTCCTACAGTATTTTCAAAACAAGAAGTTATGGTTTTGGATAAGTTAAAACATATTGCGCAAAGGGAAGATTATGTTGTGTCTTGGTGGGATTTTGGATATCCGATTAGATACTACACAGATGTCAAGACATTGGCTGATGGCGGTAAACATAGTGGAAGTGTAGATTTTCCACTAAGCTATATCTTGACAAATCCACAACAAGAAGCTGCTAAAATGGCAAGATTAGATGTGGAGTACACCGAGAAGAATTTTAGATTTAAAGATAGTCATAAAAAGGAGATAAAAGATAAAAATTTTACTATTTTTTCAAATATAGAACAAATGACAAAAGATTATGGTTTTAACGATACAAATGATTTTCTCTTGAATTTAAAAACAAAAATTAAACTACCTAAAAAAACAAGAGATATATATTTTTATCTTCCATTTAGAATGATGGGTATCTTCCCAACAGTCGCTAGATTTAGTAATATTGATTTGATGAGTGGAAACACAATAAGAAGACCATTTTTTTACCAAACAAATAGATTTAAAGAGAAAAATAATATATTGTATCTGGGTTCAGGTATCGCATTTTATCAAAAAAAAGGAATTCTTAAAATTGGAAATCAAAAAGTACTTGCAAAATCTTTTTATGTCACATATTATGAAAAAAATGGAAAGCTTATAAGAAAAAAACAACTTTTGCATCAAAAAGGGGATATATCTATTATATATATGCGTTCATATCGAACTTTTCTACTACTAGATCAAAACATGTTAAATTCGCTTTATATACAGCTTTTTGTTTTTGATAATTATGATAAAAAACTATTTAAACCCATCATATTGACACCAAGCGCAAAAATATATAAATTATTAATATGAATGAAAATTTACACATAAATTGTAAATAAATTCAAATCATTATATAATATAGTATGAAAATTACAAACGAAAATGAGAAACTAGGTACTTTACGATGTGCTGGACTTATCAGTAAGCCAAATGATACCTCTTTGGCTGGTTATTATGAGACTATTAGGAGTATCTTAAGTAGTCGTGGGATCAAATTGTTGGTAGATGAGGCTAGTGCCAAAAATTTGAATTGTAGTGGAATCTCTTTTGATGAGATGTGCCAGAAAAGCGATTTTCTCATCTCTTTGGGTGGGGATGGAACTCTCATATCTCTTAGCCGAAGAAGTTTTAAGTACAATAAACCGATATTGGGTATTTATGCTGGTAGATTGGGTTTTTTGACAGATATAAAAGCACATGAGATAGAGCTCTTTTTAGACAATCTGTTTGAAAATAGATATAGAATTGACGAGAGAATGCTTTTGGAGATAGCTCTACATGTAAAGGAGAAAATTCAAAAAATTGTAGCTTTTAATGACGCGGTTTTTTTAAGAGACAATATAACAAAGATGTCTCGCGTAGATGCCTTTGTAGATGGGCAAATGATAAATTCATATAGAGGTGACGGACTCATAGTCTCTACTCCAACTGGCTCGACTGCTTATAACATTTCAGCTGGTGGTCCTGTTGTCTATCCTCTTACTCAGGCTTTGATATTGACTCCCATTTGTCCGCACTCTCTCACTCAAAGACCACTTGTCCTGCCGGTTGATTTTGAGATAGAGTTTAAAAGCGAGGATGATATCTTGATAGTCGTAGATGGTCAAGAGAGATATAAGATGAAAGATTATGAGCAGGTAGTCATAAAAATTGCCGCTAAAAGTGCGAAACTTATACACTCTTTGGATAGAAATTATTTTGAAGTATTAAGAACAAAACTGAATTGGGGAAATTAGTGATAGAGAGATTTTACCTAAAAGACCACTTCTCTTTTGGAGAGTGCGAATTGAAACTAAAAGAGGGTTTGATAGCATTTACGGGACCAAGCGGCGCTGGAAAATCGGTACTTATGCAAGCATTGTTGTCACTGTTTGGTTATGTTGATGCGGTTGCATCATTGGTTGAAGCTACTGTCTCAAAACCCATAAATATGGATGAGTTTGGAGTAGAGAGTGAAGATATCAATGTTTTTAGATTGGTTAAATCAAAAACAGCCAGGTATTTTATAAATTCGCAAAATATAACAAGAAAAAATATAAACTTGATCTCCAAAAAGCTTATCAATTATCTTAGTGTAAAAGATGATGATGAATTTGAAAACAGGCGACTTTTAGAGTTGCTTGATGCTATAAGCTCTCAAAAATATTCTCTACATGTAGAGAATCTAAAAGAGTTTGATGAACTATACAAGGAGTTTAAGAGTTTAGATGAACAGCTAAAAGATATAGTTCAAAAAGAGCAAAAGATAGAGGAGCTCAAAGAGTTTGCGAAGTTTGAGATAGCAAAAATCAGTGAAATTGATCCAAAAATTGGTGAAGATGAAGAGTTGCAACTACAAAAAAAGAGTCTATCAAAAAAGGAGAAGATAGATACAGCTTTGCAAAAGGCTATGGAGATTTTTCAACACGAATCAAGCGTCATAGAGGCTCTTAATCTGATGGATGAGGATAACTCATTTTTCGATGATTGCATGAATGAGTTGCGAGGAAAATTTGAACTACAGCAAGATAGACTTGATGAGTTAGAAGAGGTTGACATAGAAGCACTATTGGAGAGAATAGAAAAGATAGCGTCTCTGAAGAAGAGATATGGAAGTATAGCCCAGACGATAGAGTATAAAAAGCAAAAGATGAAAGATCTGCAAGAGTATGAAAATATTTCGTTTGAAAAATCTGAATTAGAAAAAAAATATCTTGAATTTAAAGAAAAAATAGATAAAATTTCAACTAAAATATCGCAAACAAGAAAGAAAAATCTTAAAAGGATGAATGAAGAGATAAATAGATACTTAAAAGAGCTTTATATGCAAGACATAGAGTTTCGTTTGAACACCAAAGAGTTGGATGAACTAGGCATTGATGAGTTTGAGCTAAATTTAGGAAGCGTAAATGTAAAAAAGATAAGCTCAGGTGAGTACAACAGACTTCGACTCGCATTTTTGGCAACTAGAAGTGAATATCTGCAGGGCGATGGGGGTATCTTGATACTTGATGAGATTGATTCAAATTTGAGCGGTAAAGAGTCGATGAGTGTGGCAAATGTACTTTTAAAACTCTCTACTAAATATCAAATTTTGGCTATCTCACATCAACCACAACTATCTTCTCGGGCGAATATGCACTTTTTGGTTGAAAAAGATGGTGATAAAAGTAGCGTAAGACTTCTAAATCAGAAGCAAAGAGTTGAAGAGTTAGCAAGAATGGTGAGCGGGGAAGAGATACACGAAAAAGCGATAGAGTTCGCAAAATCGTTATTGTATATAGGGGATAATTAGTATGTTAAAAGAGAGAATTTTAATCATAGAAGACAATAAGGCTTTGTCTAAAATAATAACAAAAAAGATGGAGAAAAATCTTGATTTTGAGGTTATTCAGGCATATAGTTATGCCCAGGCAGAAGAGATTATAGAGGAGAATGATGACTTCTTTATAACGCTTTGTGACTTAAATCTACCAGATGCTCCAAATGGTGAGATAGTCGATTTTGTACTATCTTGTGGTTTGCCTGTTATCGTACTTACTGGAAGTATTGATGATGAGCTCAGAAGCGAAATGCTTAAAAAAAGTATAGTCGATTATGTTTATAAAGGCAATATTGAAGATGTGAACTATATCTTTTCGCTCATAAACAGGCTATCAAAAAATAGAGACATTAAAGTTCTCTTAGTGGATGACTCAATGGTTATAAGAAATGATGTAAAAAAGATACTAAAAAGTCAAATGTTTAAAACTTTGGTGGCGGCTCATGGCGAAGAGGCTCTTAGTTATTTGGAGACAAATAAAGATATTGAGTTAGTCTTGACTGACTACAATATGCCTGTGATTGATGGAGTAGAGCTTACAAAAAGGATAAGAGAGGAGCACTCCAAAGAGGAGATGGTGATCATCGCAATGACAGGTAAAAACGACCCTTTAATATCTGCAAAATTTTTAAAAATTGGTGCAAATGATTTTATATCTAAACCTTTTAGTAAGGAGGAGTTGATTTGCAGAATCAACAATATGTTAGATTCAAAAGAGCAGTTAGAAAAATTAAACAGTATGGTAAACAGAGATTTTTTAACAAAAGCTTACAATAGAAGATACTTCTTCAGTGAAATTAAAAGTTTTTATCAGCAAAAAATCCCATTTGCAATAGCTATGCTAGATATAGACCACTTTAAAAAAGTAAATGACAAATATGGACACGATATTGGAGATATGGTCATAATTGCATTGGCAAATATCTTAAAAAGAAACACAAAAGGTGCAGATATAGTCTCCAGATTTGGTGGAGAGGAGTTTTGTATCGCTTTAAGAGATATAGATAAGAAAAGAGCCATAGGGTTTTTTGCGAAGATAAGAAAGACAATAGCCGATCATACCATAAATACAAATGGCAAAACTATAAAATTTACAGTCTCTATCGGCGTTAGTTTTAGTGATGGCTCAGATATAGAGGAGTTGATAAAAAGAGCAGACAGCGCACTTTATAGAGCCAAAAATGGTGGTAGAAATAGGGTGGAGATAGAATGATTATAGATACGCATACACACTTAGACGATAAGAGATATATAGAAGATTTGGATGAGGTTATAGAGCGAGCAGTAGAGGGTGGAGTAGAGGGATTTTTGATCCCAGGAGCTGATATAGATGATTTGCCTAGAGCTTGCGAAATTGCCCATAAGTATGAAAATGTATATTTTGCAGCAGGAGTGCATCCCTATAACATAGATAGCTATGACGAGAAGATACTGAGAGGTTATTTGAAGGATGAGAAGTGCATAGCAGTAGGAGAGTGTGGGCTTGATTATTTTAGGCTTCCTGATTCACAATCTCAGATAGAATCACTTAAGAAGAGCCAACAGGAGATTTTTGCAAAGCAGATAGAGTTGGCGATAGAGGTTAAAAAGCCGTTGATAGTGCATATTCGTGATGCAAATGAGGATAGTAAGAGAGTTCTTAGGGAAAATAGAGCCGATTTAGTTGGCGGAGTACTGCACTGCTATAATGCTTCAAGGCATTTGCTTGATTTGAGTAGCGATGGATTTTATTTTGGAATAGGTGGTGTTTTGACATTTAAAAATGCAAAAAAACTAGTTGAAATTTTACCAGATATTCCAAAAAAGAGGATAATTTTAGAGACAGATTCACCATATCTTACCCCGCATCCTCATAGAGGCGAAAGAAATGAGCCATACTATACAACTTTTGTAGCTAAAAAGATGGCAGAAATTTTAAATTTAAGCATAGAAGAGGTTGAAAATTTTACCACTCTTAATGCAAAAACTCTGTTTAATGCTTTAAAAAGCGTAAATTAGATAAAATGAGTCTCATACTGTAAAAGGGAGCTTAATGCTAAAATATATATTTATTTTTATACTATTTTTTCAAAGTAGTTATGCATTTTTGATTACACAAAACAATTACGAAGAGCAAGCTTTAGTTCTGAAAAGTTTTGATATAGATTCGAGTTTTTTAAAAGATGAAAAATTTATTGCCATGAAAGAGGGTATTGATAGATATAGAACTAAACATTTTTTAAAAGTTCTCGAAGATGGTAATAGATTTGTTCCATATCTCAAGAAAATGATAAATGAGTCAGGGATTCCAGAAGCTTTTTTATATATGGCAATGGCAGAGTCTAATTTTACCCCAAATGCATACTCAAAAGCAAGAGCATCAGGAATGTGGCAGTTTATGCCCTATACTGCAAAGAAATTTGGATTAAAGATAAATAGATATATTGACGAGAGAAGAGATCCGATAAAATCTACTCTAGCAGCTATAAAATACCTAAAATACCTACATGGCATATTTGGAAAATGGTACCTGGCCGCATTAGCTTATAACTGTGGTGAAGGAAGAGTAAAGAGGGCTATAAAGAGAGCTAAAACTGATGATTTGTTAGTATTATTAACTCCTAGAAAAAGATATCTCCCTAGAGAAACTAGACTATATATAAGAAAAATAATTATGATGCAAAGCATGGCAAATAGTTCGGATTTTATACTGGAAAATAATTCTGATTATCTTCTCAATCAAGGACTGGCGGAGACATTTTCAAAAGTAAAAGTAAAAGAAGGAACAGCTCTCGGTAGTATAGCTTCAAGCATAGGATTGTCGCTTAAAAAATTGAAATATTATAATCCTCAATTGAGATACTATTTTGTACCGCCAAAGAGAGGCAAGTATACAGTTTATATACCCTATAATAAATTAGCACTTTTTAAACAGAATTTTAATCCGTCTAAAACAAGGGGAAGATTCTACATATATTCTGTCAAAAGAGGTGACTCTTTGTATAGAATCAGTAAAAAATATGGAATCAACTACAGAGTTATAAAAGATTTTAATCATCTAAAATCAAATAGATTAAGGTTGAGGCAATCGCTCATTATACCAGTATTGAAACCCGCTGTTATAAGTTATGTAATTAAAAAAGGTGATACTATCAGCAGAATATCCAAGCGATTTAAGGTTGCTGTAAATGATATAGTAAAACTAAATCATAAGAAAAATTCTATGATCAGAGTAGGTGAAAAAATTGTCATTCCGTCAGCTAATTAAGATTTTTACAGCTCTATTTATAGGGCTTTTTTTCTTTGGTTGTAGCTCTAGAAGCTATGCTCCATATCCAAGTTATCAGCAGGATTATTACCCTAGAAAATCAACTAAGATAAACAACTCCAGTGGTATGCGTAAAGCAACTATGAGACCCTATAGTGTTGGAGGGGTTACATACTATCCAACTACCGTAAGCGTGGGAGACACTTTTAGTGGAATTGCTAGTTGGTATGGTAGAGATTTTCATGGTAAAAAAACTTCAAATGGTGAGTACTATAATATGTACGATATGACCGCTGCTAGTAAAACGCTACCTATGAATACAATGCTTAAAGTGACAAATTTGAATAATTTAAAAAGTGCAGTGGTAAGGATAAACGATAGGGGACCATTTGTAAAAACAAGAATCATCGATCTATCCTATGCCGCTGCTTCAAGGCTAGGTGTTGTGGCTCGTGGAACAGCGCCGGTTCGGCTCGAAGTTATCGGTTTTGGTGGTGTTATAAATCATAACAAATCTAAAGTGCAAAGTGTAACTATCGGTAATTATCTGGTCCAGATCGGAGCATTTAGACGAAAAAATGGTGCCAATAGATATGCCAAGAGATATACAACTGTGCTTTCAAGATACAACTCAATCATCAAAAGATATATGTTGGATGGTTATCCTATATACAGGGTTTATTTGAGTGGATTTAAAAGTCAAGGCGAAGCTAGAGACTTTATAGCTAAAGGGATGTTTGCCGGAGCATTTATCATACAAGGAGAGTAGATGGCTACTAAGATAAAAAGAGTAACAAAAGAGACTGATATTGAGTTAAAATTAGATATAAAAGGGGATGGAAAGTCAAAGATAGAGACTGGCATCGGTTTTTTTGACCATATGTTAGAGGCTTTTTCAAAACACTCCTTTATCGATTTGGAGATTACATGTAGAGGTGATTTACATGTGGATTTTCACCATAGCGTTGAAGATGTAGGGATCGTTTTAGGTCAAGCACTAAAAGAGGCTATCTATCCTATAGAGTTTGTTGAAAGATTTTCAAATAGTGTTGCAGTGATGGATGAGGCAGCAGTTGAGTGTGATATGGATTTGAGTAATCGAGCATTTCTTGTGTATGAAGTAGATTGTGATGGGAAGATCGGCAAATTTGATGTGGAGTTATGTGAAGAATTTTTCAGAGCAGTTGCCGTAAATGCAGGAATCAGCATTCACATTATAAAACAAAGAGGTAAAAACAAGCATCACATCATAGAAGCTACTTTTAAATCTTTTGCTTTGTCACTTAGAAGAGCATTGGCTTACAATCAAAGAGCAGGAACTCCTAGTACTAAAGGAATATTGTGATTAAACTGTTGGTTTTTGATGTCGATGGCTGCATGACAAATGGCGCCATTACATATAGTGATGATGGAAGAGAGTATAAGAGTTTCAATGTAAAAGATGGTTTAGCCATTGCAACTTGGATTAAAATGGGACTAAAGTGTGCTATCATCACAGGAAGAAGCTCAAATATAGTTGAAAAAAGGGCAAAAGAGTTAGGTATAAACTATCTTTTTCAAGGCGTTAAAAGAAAGATAGAAAAACTAGATGAGATTTTAAAATCAGAGAGTTTGACATATAAAAACATAGCTGCAATTGGAGATGATTTAAATGATTATGATATGCTTAAAAATGCTGGGTGGTCATTTACGCCAAATAATGGAAACGATTTTATAAAAGATGCCGTAGATACAGTTTTAAATGCCAAAGGTGGAGAGGGTGCTATCAGAGAGATGATAGAAATAATCTTAGATAAAGAGAATAAAATAGGGGAGTTTAGAGAGATTTGGCTGTAAAATTACTAAAGTATTTTCTTCTTTTTTTTGTTTTTATTATGATCTTTTTATTAACTAAAAATCCATACTCTTTAAAGTACAACTCAAATAGTGTGGGTAAACCAGAAGTTGAACTATATGGTGTAAAAAATTATGAACTTTTGAAAAGTGGAGTATCTAGTGTTCTATTTGCAAAAAAGGTACTCAGATATGAAAAGTATGACAAAATGTTTGATATATTAGCGCTTCACAAGGGAGACTTAAATCTCATAGATTCAATCAAGGCTGATACTGGGCTATATACAAAGGATATACTCTATCTCGATGACAATGTAAAATATACAAGAAGTGATGATCTCGCGTTAAATACAAACAGTATCAAGTATGATATAAAAAAGAAGATGCTTAGCAGCCGCCTTCCTTTTGATCTTATCAAAAAAAATGTAACAACTCATGGCAATTCATTTGTATATGATATGCAAAAAGGTATAATAAACGCCAAAAAGATTAAAACCGTGATAAAGGTGGAAAAATAAAGTGAAATATTTATTGATAGTGCTAACTTCGGTGTTGCTGTACGCACAACAGGTACAAATAACAGCAGATAAATTCAGTGCAGATGAGACAAAGGGCATAACGATATTTACGGGTAGTGTACATGTAGAAAAGGGATTTGATGATCTCAAAGCCGATAAAGTTGTTGTAAATTTTGATAAAAATAAGCAACCAACACTATATACTGCTTCAGGACATGCTCAGGCAAAACTAAAAATGAAAGGCAAGAGATACTTTGCTAAAGGTGATACTCTCATCTATAACCCGATGACTTTAAAATATATAATCAAAAAAAATGCATTTTTACAAGAACTTGATACAGATAAAAAGGTATATGGCGAAAATATTTTGGTTGATCAAGCGAGAGGAAAGTATGAAGTTGACGGAAAGGCAAATAAACCTGTCAAATTTATATTTCAATTAAAAGATAAGAAAAAGTGATAAGAGTAGTAGAATCACAATTTCTTACATCAGCTCAGGGTGTTGATGATTCCATGCAAGAAGGGGTGAGCGAAGTTGTTTTTTTAGGAAGAAGCAATGTTGGTAAAAGCTCCATTATAAATGCATTGGTAAATAAAAAAGGTTTGGCAAAGAGTTCGTCAACGCCAGGCAAAACCAGACTTATAAATTTTTTTAGTGTCAAATTTATGAAAGACGAAGAGAGGTATATAGCGAGATTTGTTGATCTTCCAGGCTTTGGGTATGCAAAAGTATCTAAAAGCATGAAGCAAGAGTGGCAAAAAAATCTTACTAATTTTTTAAATAGACGAACTTCCATAAGATTGTTTATACATTTGGTTGATTCTAGACACACTTCACTCGATATAGACAGTGGCGTAAGTGAATATATCAAATCACAAATCAGACCAGATCAAGAACTTATACAGGTTTTTACAAAAGCAGATAAGTTAAATCAAAAACAAAAAAGTGCCCTTAAAAAGGCATTTCCTGGCTCACTCTTGGTTTCAAGCACTAAAAAAAGTGGTTTAGATGAAGTGTTAGAGGTCATATTTAACTCTCTTTATGGGGTTTCAAATGATTGAGTATATTGGAGCAACTCTTAAGGATATAGATTCCATGCAAAAACTTGTAGAACCAGAAGTGCAAAGTGGTGTAATCTTAGCTAGAAATATAGATGAAATCGCTACAAATATAAGATCATATATATTGGCGAAAAAAGATGGCAAATTGATAGGATTTGGAGCGTTACATTTTCATACTCCTTTACTGGGTGAAATTAGAAGTTTGATAGTCTCACCTGATGTTAGAGGAAAGGGTGTGGGAAAAGAGATAGTAGGGAAAAATCTAGCCTCGGCAAAAAAACTGTTAGCACAAAGAGTTTTTACACTTACCTATAAAAAAGAGTTTTTTGAGTCACTTGGTTTCAGAGAAATCCCAAAAGAGGAGTTGCCTGCTCACAAGATTTGGGCTGATTGTATAAAGTGTAAATTTTTTCCAATATGCGACGAAATAGCCCTGATAATCGATATTTGAGATTTGGATTTTTTGCACTATTTTTAGTGCTTCTTCAGATAATTTCAACAACTTTTCTTTTTATGCCTACTTTTGCTGGTCTGTTTTTTACATATATTGTCTTAAATATATCTAATGAAGATAATTTTTTTTATATAATTCTTAGTTTTTTATATCTAGGTTTTTATGAACTTAGCAGAGGCTTTTTTCTTTTTTCATATGTTATACTGTTTATACTTTACTACTATCTTTTTGATGAGAAGATAAGAAACTATTTTAAGTGCAAAAACTGTATATTGTTTATTTATGTAGTGGTTGCATATATAGGTCATTTTTTTATAAACATGCTTATAGCATATATATTAAACAACAAACTTCCTGGATTTTCATTCGAGTATTTTTACTATATAGCATTTGATTTTGTTGTTGCGTTATTTGTTTTTAGGGGAAAAGTTTGAAAATTAAGATTGCTTTGAGTATGTTTTTTACTATTTGGATTATTTTGCTTGCCAGAGTATATTATGTGAGTATAAAATCAAATGCTTATTATGAGGGATTAGCTAAACAAAATGCTATAAGAACAGATGATTTATCTCCTCTTAGAGGATCAATATCAGATGCATCTGGTATGCCGTTAGCAGTAAATAGACTAGGTTTTTCTATAGGTTTAAAACCAGGGCTCAGCTCAAAGAAGAAGATTCAAAAGCTTGAAAAAGAGTTGATATTTTTGAAGTCTCTTTTACCTACTGTTGATATAGAAAAGCTAAGAAAAAGTTATCTAAAACAAGACTCTCCGTATGCACATAAATTTGTAAAAATTATTGACTTTATATCATATGATGATATCATTAAAGAGTTTACAAAGATTTCATTAAATAGTGACTTTCAGATAAGAGTATCATCCAAGAGATACTATCCAAATGGAGATTTAGCTTCTCATGTGATAGGCTATGTGGGGAAAGCAAACTTAAAAGAGATGAAAAAAGACCACTTGGCAAAATTGACAGAATTTACAGGAAAGAGTGGCATAGAAAAGTACTATAATGGCGTATTAGAGGGTGAAAAAGGGATAAAAAAGACAAAAGTGACTGCTTTTAATAAAGAGCTTAAGCTGATATCAAAAAAATTACCAACTAGTGCAAATATCAAACTCACTATAGATATTAGAATTCAAAAATATATCTCTAAGCTATTTAAAGACAAAAGTGGGGCTCTTATCGTGATGAATGCAAGAGATGGTTCTGTTTTAGCAGCTGGGAGTTTTCCTGAGTATGACTTAAATAGTTTTGTGAGTGGAATTAGCGAAAAAGAGTGGAAAGTGTTATCTGGAGATTTTAATCATCCATTTACAAACAAACTAATCAAAGGATTATATCCTCCAGGTTCAATAATCAAACCAGGGGTTGCTTTGGCTTTTTTGGAATCAGGTGAGATTAGTAGAAAAACAACTTTCTTTGATAGTGGTAGCATTGAACTTGGAGGTAGAAAATTTAGATGCTGGAAAAAAGATGGGCATGGTTATGTAAATATGGAAAAAGCCATTAGAGAGAGTTGTGATGTTTACTTTTATGATGGTAGTTTAAGAGTCGGGATAGATAAAATATCACCTACGCTTTCCAGGTTGGGTTTTGGTCATAAAACAGGAGTAGATCTGCCAGGAGAGTTTATAGGGACTGTGCCGGGGAAAAGATGGAAAATGAGTAAATATGGTAAGCCGTGGTACCAAGGTGAGACGCTCATTACATCTATCGGTCAAGGTTATTTTTTGGTAACACCGATGCAAGTCGCAAGATATACTGCTCTCTTAGCTACTGGTTATAGTGTGACACCGCATTTTATCAAAAGCGTAAATGGACTAAGTGTAAATTTTGGAAAGAGTAGTACAGTTTTTACAAAAAGAGATAAGAGATATCTAAGATACATAAGAAAATATATGAGGGAAGTAACTCATGCCCCTCATGGTACAGCTACCTATCACACAAAAACAAAAGTAGACATCGCCGGCAAAACAGGTACGGCTCAAGTTGTTGGGATTCCTCAAGGAGAAAAAAAGCGTATGAAAGAGAATGAACTTAAGTATTTCAAAAGATCACACGCTTGGCTAACGACATACGGACCTTTTAAAAAACCAAAGTATGTGATTACAGCTATAGTAGAGCATGGGGGACATGGGGGTTCTGCTGCAGGAGAAATTATCTCAAAAGTGTATGATAAGCTTTTGGAGTTAGGCTATATATCAAAATGAATGTCCTATCATCAAAACAATTATGCTTAGAAGCATAATGCCAGAAGGTTTTGAGTAGAGCTTTGTAGCGCTTATATATATAAGCATGATTGATGATGCAAAAACAGACAATATATCAAAACCATTTTTTAAAAACTCTACATGTAGAGGGTTAGTGATAGCAGCTGAGCCTAATACTACAGAAAAATTAGCAACATTGCTTCCAATTATATTTCCGATTGCCATATCTGCATTGTTTTTTCTGACAGCTATGATGCTTACAACTAGTTCAGGAAGACTTGTGCCAAATGCTATAAGAATAAGTGCTATAACCCACTCACTAACTCCAAAATTTGCAGCGATTTGCGATGCACTGGAGATCGTATATTGAGCTCCCGCTATGACAAAAACAAATCCTACCAACAAAAAGAGAGTGGTTTTGCCCCATGCAAATTTTTCTTTTAAAACCTCTTCGTCTAAAGCCTCTAGTATCTTTTTTCTGTCGCTATTTAAAAATAGAAGATAAGCCAACATCAAAAACCAAAACAGAACGCCATCAAATCGACTGATTTCGCCATCATAACCCATCAATACAAAAAGAATCGGAGGAGCTATCACCCAAATGCTGTCATTTTTAAAAATATCCCTCTTTGGGTTTAGGTTTTTAGCTAGTAAAAAGATAATTCCCAAAACCAAAGAGATGTTAAATGTTACACTTCCAAGTACATTTGCAACAGCCATATCAGCTTTACCTTGATAACTAGCTGTGATAGAAGCTGCCATTTCGGGAAGGCTTGTTCCTAGAGCGATGATTGTAGCACCTATTATAAATTGAGGAATATCAAAATGAAGCGCGATCTTTTCAGATTGTGTGACAATATGCCCAGCACCATATACTAGTGCAGACATAGATATGATAAATATAGCGTATTCCATCTACTCTTCTACTCTTTGTATTAAACTTTTTGGTAGGTTAAAATTTTTGATTATCTCTTCTTCCATTTCTCTCATCTCTCCTTTATCTTTTTCGTGGTCATATCCTAAAAGATGCAGTAAAGAGTGTATAAACATCAGTGCAAATTCATGGCCAATGCTATGACCAAACTCAACTGCTGTTTTTATCACCATATCTGCATTTATTGCCATGCTTCCAAGCGGAGTGTGAGGCAGATCCTCTAGTGGAAAACTAAGCACATCTGTACTTTTATCTATGCCTCTTGTGGTTTTATTTAACTCTCTCATTTTGTCATCGTTGATGATTAAAATCTCTATATCTTTGTTTGTGTAATTTTTAGCTATCTGCTCTAAGAGTTTTTCATCAAACTCTATTTTGGTTTCGTTTTGTATATATAATTTCAAAATAGTGTTCCTATAACTCTTTTTTTAGGGGTAAAAAGATCTTCATAAATCTCTCTTTCGCCAAGAACTAAAATACGCCTATAGTTTTTATTAAGCAACTCTTTTAACTCATCTTGATTGTTAAACATATAGATCTTTTTATGGTTCGAAAAAAAGTTTCTGTATCTTTTGGGTATGCAAGTTATGAATTCGGTTGTAAAATTGTTAAGAAACTGAATTTCAAAATTAATCATATCCATATTTTTTTCAAATATTATCACTTTTTCGCTCTGTCCAAACTCTTTTTTATTTAATTTATGATCTACAAAAAGTGGTGAAAAATGTTTTTGCAAACAGAGATTGTGTATATTGAAATCTATTTTTTTTTCTTGTAGGTATGTAGTGATTTGACAAAGTTTTTCAACAAAGATATCCGGAATTCTGATATCTTGATGAGATTTTTCATTGCATGAAAAAGAGGAGTAAAAAGGAGTCCTTGGTTTTGATTTTAAAACCTCAAATTTATTGTCTATTTTGCTACATTCTGGGTCAATACTAAGAGCTAGTCTCTCATCACTGCAACTGTATTTGATATTTTCTCCAGATTTTTTTATAGTTATTAGGCTCTCAAAAACATTTGATGATAGTTTAGCGAACTCTCTGTTTTTTGTGATGCTTTGTATTATTTCGTGGGATATATCATCTAAAAAAAGTATATTACTATTTTTTCGGCTAAATTCATACCGACATAGTTTTACGCAAGCTAGTCTAAGAGAATCAACCTCTATCCATGCTATTTCATTGTCAAAAACTTCCGACACCTTTTCAGATATGATGGCAAAAGCTCCGTTATCTAAGGCTTTTTTTTGATTTTGTGTAGAGCACTCGATGTCAAGATAGAGATCTCCTCTTTTGATTTTAAGAGGATCGATTTTTATAGATTCGCACATCTCAACTGATGGAAAATTTTGTAACAATCCATCAGTTATACGAATTACATCTTCAATTCTCATCCAACCGAAGAACCGCTTATCTTTGTTTTTTCTGGTCTCATTAAAGAGAGACCATTTTCATCTTTTGCTGCTAAAAGCATACCTTCGCTAACTAATCCCATGATTTTTGCTGGTTTTAGGTTTGCAACTACACAGATCTGGGTTTGAAGTAGAGACTGCGGAGTGTAAAACTCTTTTATACCCGCAACTATCTGTCTAGGTTTCTCTTCTCCTAAATCAACTTGTAGTTTTAAAAGTTTTTTACTCTTTGGTACTTCAACTGCTTCTAAGATAGTACCTATTTTTAGTTTGGTTTCAAAAAATTGATCTATAGTTATGAGTGAGTCTTCAACTTTGTCTTCAGTTTTCTCTTCTTTTAGGCTAGGCTGCGGAGTGCTAAGAAGTTCAGCTTCAACCTTTGGAAAGAGAGGCGGAACTTTTTCGATAATAAAGTCATTCAAAATTTTATCATTTTGTATAAAGTTATTATAGCTATCATTTGAAATTTCAAAGTTAAGCGCTTTCGCGATTTTTTGTGTTGTTTTTGGCATGACAGGATGAAGTAGTATGGAGACTCTAGCTAGTATATTTGCAACTACGGCAACAGTGGCAAGTGCAAATTCACTTTCTCCCTCTTTCATCTTAACCCACGGTTCATATAGAGTGATAGATTGGTTTGCTATGGTCAATGCTTTCCATAACTCTTCCAAAAATCTATTTGTTTGCATATCGTTTAGATTGATTTCAGCCGTTTTTATATGCTCCATCACTCGTTCTAGCTCTTTTTGGTGATATTTTTTAACATTTGTTGATGAAATTTTAAAGTCGTTATATTTTCCACTCATGCCTATGATTCTATTTAACAGATTTCCCAATTCGTTGCTCAAGTCAGAGTTTATTCTGTCTATTAGGGCTTTTTGTGAAAAATCACCATCTTGCCCAAAAGGAACTTCTCTGAGCATAAAATATCTAAAATTTTCCAACCCGTAAGCATCAGCTACCTCTTTAGGATTTACTACATTGCCTTTTGACTTGCTCATCTTTTCGCCATTTCTTGTCCACCATCCATGTGCCGCTATATGTTTGGGCAGTGGCAAGCCAAGACTTAGCAAGAATGCAGGCCAATATATGGCATGAAAACGAAGTATATCTTTTCCGACTAGTTGTAGAGTTGCCGGCCAGTACTTCATATTTTTTTCATCATTGCCATATCCTAGTGCAGTTATATAGTTCAGAAGTGCATCAAGCCAAACATACATCACATGCTTGTCGTCATTCATCTCGCTCGGAAGTTTTATACCCCAGTCAAAGCTAGTTCTAGTTATGGAGAGATCCCTTAATCCCTGTTTTACAAAACTGATAACTTCACTTTTTTTCCCTTTTGGAAGTACACATTTTTCATCGTCATTGTACCATTGAAGTAGCTTTTCTTGATAGTTTGAGAGTCTGAAAAAGTAACTCTCCTCTTTTACTATTCTAGTCTCTTTTCCACAATCAGGGCAAAGATTTTCATCTATAAGTTGAGTATCAGTGAAAAATGTTTCACAACTCACACAGTAGTGACCCTCATACTCGCCTTTGTAAATATCTCCACTATCAAACATATTTTTAAAAGCTTTTTGAACTCCTGCTTTGTGTTTCGCATCAGTTGTTCTTATAAATTTATCATAACTTATATCAAATTCATCCCAAAGAGCTCTAAATTTTCCACTTATCTCATCTGCGTACTCTTGTGGAGTTCTACCTCTGCTAAGCGCAGCTTCTTCTATCTTTTGTCCATGTTCATCAGTTCCTGTCAGAAAGAATGTGTCATATCCTTTTAACCTATAGTATCTAGCCATAGTATCTGCTATGATAGTAGTATATGCGTGTCCGATATGTGGTATATCATTTACATAATATATCGGTGTAGTAACAAATGCTTTCTCTTTTTTCATCTCTATCCTTTAAAATTCAAATCCGCCAGTTTGCCCTTTGGACATACTTTTATAAACGGCGTCAATATACTCTTTTCTTATTTCACAATCAAAAATCTTCTCACAATTCAGACAGCTATCCACTTTTAGTTCACTGTGGCAACTTTTCAGTTTTTGAGTAGCTTCTGCCAAGCGTTCTTTGTATCTGTCTATATCATTATTCATTATGCTTCAAAACCAAATCTATCTCATCTTTTGAACCAAAATAGCAAGGTGTTGTGTCGTGTGGATGAGATGGTTTTAAATCAAGAATTCTCTTTTTTCCATTTGTTGCGCCACCACCGGCTTTTTCATATATAAAAGCAAATGGAAACACTTCAAATACCATCCTAAGTTTTCCTTCTGGGCGATCGCTCGTGCTTGGATACGAAAATAGTCCACCACCCTTTAAGAGTATCTGGTGAAGATCAGGAACCATTCCACCAGAGTATCTTAGTCTGTGACCTTTTGAGTATATCTTCTCTATCATCTCATGATGTTTTTTGCTCCAATTAGAGTGAGTTCCTCCTGTTGCATTGATAGCTCCACTTTGGTTTAGTTCCAAACTTTTTATAAATGCGAAATCTCCATCACTGTTTAACTTGTACATTCCAACATCTTCATAAGCTGTAACCATCTGCGTTACAGGTCCATATATAACATATACGGCTGCGACCATATGTGCGCCATCATATTCACCTTTATATATACCAAAAATTGACCCGACACTGAAGTTTACATCTAAGAGACTCGAGCCATCAAGGGGATCATACCCTACTAGGTATTTTCCATTCTCATATATTGGTGTTTTCTCCTCTTTTTCTTCACTTATGATCTCTTTTACACTGCTTATCTTTCTAAACTCCTCCTCTATAACCAAATCACTTTTGATGTCTAGCTTGAGCTGTGTGTCACCAGTGGCATTTATGTTTTGAGAGTAACCTGTGTCTTCATTTTCTATAAGCCATTTTATTCTTATAGCTGATTTTTTAATAGCATCAAAAATTTCTACCATTTTTTTACCTACCTAACTTTTTTAGCATTTTTTAGTACCCACTCGATGATGGAGTCAGTATCGTTTAAGTCTAGTACTTCTATCTCTTTAGGTATATCGTAATCTTCCAAGTTAACACTATCATCTATGGCTATAGCATTAGAACATGCAAAATAACTCTCATCTATCTTGTTTCTAAATATAGAAATTCTAGGCAGTGGAAGAGTTTTTAAACCCTCAACTATCATCAAATCAAATTCACCAAAAACTCTGATAATTTCATCCAAATCTTTTCTTTTTTGTGAAAAAAAAGTAGTTCTAGTCGGACTTGCTACTATGACCTCGGCACCAGTTTGTGCAAATTTCCAACTATCTTTGCCGTTTTGATCAAAAGTAGCCTTGTCGCTTGGGTCATGTTTTACGATGGCTATCTGATAACTCTCTTTTAAAAATTCTGATATTTTTACTATAAGCGAAGTTTTTCCGCTGTTTGAAGGTCCACTAAAAGCAACTGCAAGATTTTTCATAAATATTGTCCATTAATAATTTTGGCTGATTATACCTAAAATTTGTTTAGCTTTTAATGAGTTTATTTGGAAAAAGAGTTTATAATTCTTCAAAGATTTTTTTGGAGTGTTTATGAGGTCTGTTTTTATTCTTATTTTTACTGTTTTACTTTTAACTAGTTGTTCTTATAAGCATGATACTCTATATGTAAGTAGTAAAAAGACAACGGAACAGGGGGTTGCCAATACCAAAAAAACTCAAATTATGCAAAATGGGAACGCTAAGATTTTTGTAACAGTTACTTATCTTAATTCTCTAAAAGTAACTAAAGATATAGATAAAACAAAAGAGCAATTTGTAGTTGGATTTCATTTTGTAAATTTTGATTCAAAATCTGTTGAGCAAAAATTGGGTCCTAAGGATATAAAATTTGAAATTGAAAATCAAAGTCATCTTTTAAAAGTGAAAAAATTGAAAATCAATAGCACCCTCTTAAAAATTATACCAGCATCAAATCCTTGGAGTCAATACTTCTTAGTACAAACTCCAAAGATAGATAAAAATGTTATAAAATTTTCCCTAAAATTAAAAGATTATCCAAAAATTTCACTAAATTTTGAGAAAGATTACTAGATCTCTTTTTAAAGCTATCTCGTGAGGCTCGAATGCTCTTTTAAAAACTCTGTTGCTTCCAAAACTTCTGCTTTGTTTCCTATGATCAGAGGCGTTCTTTGGTGTACTTTTGTAGGTATCAGATCCATGATATTTTCTCCCTCATCATTCATAGCTACTCCTCCAGCTTGCTCGATCAGAAATGCCAAAGGTGCGGCTTCATATAAGAGCCTTAGTTTTCCCTCTTTTTTTGTTGGATCTTTTTTGTCTCTAGGATAGAGAAATATACCACCGCTGATGAGATTTCTATGAAAATCAGCTACTAAAGAACCGATATATCTTGAAGAGATGTTTTTATCTTTTATGTAGTCCACATACTCTTTCATATTTTCATTCCAGTATCGGTGATTTCCTTCGTTTACACTTAGGTATTTGCATAGTTTTGGTATCTTTATGTCTTTGTGAGAAAGATAAAACTCTCCAACGCTAGGGTCAAGTGTAAAGCCATTTACCCCGTGCCCGGTTGTAAAAACCATCATAGTACTAGAGCCATACAAAATGTATCCGGCTGCTACCTGTTTTCTTCCCGGTTGTAAAAAGTCCTCTTGGCTTCCTGGAACATTGCAGTATGGAGTTTCGGTGCTTGATGAAACTCTTTTATGGATAGAGAAGATTGTTCCTATACTGACATTTACATCTATATTGCTTGAGCCGTCCAATGGATCAAAAGCAAGGGTGTATTTTCCGCTATATCCATCTCTTACAGGAATGATATCCTCATCCTCTTCTGAGAGCATCGCACAGACATAGCCGCAGCTTTCCATTCTTTTTTTAATGGTATTGTTTGTGAGTTCATCCAGATTTTGTACCTCTTCTCCCTGAACATTTTTCTTCCCTGATTGTCCCAAAATGTCCGCAAGTCCAGCTTTATTGACCTCGGCATTTATAGTTTTTGCCGCCACTATCAACTCATTTAAGAGTCCCGTGAGATCCCCTTTTGCTTCTGGAAACATCTGCTGTAAATCCATGATGTACCTGCTAACAGTGACGCCTAAAGGTTTATCTATCATTTTAACGCTCCTTTTGAGGTTTTTTGTATTATATCACTTAAAGAGACTTTTTTTCCTAAAAGTTGCATATATATTATATAATTTGCAACTACTTTTTTTCCATATTTTCTTGTTTGCGGGTAGCTTATCAACTCTATGCTAAGATATGGTTCATATTTCCCTTTTTGGAAAAAGTTTCCAGATTTTAGCAATCTTCTGACATATCCAATGCCACCATTGTAAGCATATGCAACAAAAAGTGGATTTTGAAGTTTTTTAACCAGATAATTTAAGTGTAAATTTGCAAATTTATATGCAGTTTTTGGATCAAACATATTGTCTAGATCAAAATTTTTACTTTTTTGCTGCTTTGCAATTGCACTTGCTAAAAAAGGCATAAACTGCATCATGCCAAGTGCATAAGAGGTAGATATAGAAGAGGGTATAAATCTGCTCTCTTGTCTTGCTATGGCAAATATAAGCGACCTTCTTTCTATGCTGATTTTTTTAAGATAATCACTAAACGGCATTGGGAAGTAGTGTGTTTTGTATCCACTTGCTCTCTCTTTGATAAAAGAGTATTGTGCTATACTATTTTTATATTTGAATTTATTAGCTATTTTTGTCAATGTAGTAGAGTTTTTATCTTTTAGTTTTCTCAGAAGCTTTGTCCATAAAAATGGGTTTTTGATATCATAATTTATCTCTTTGGAAGAGACTTTTGGTACTTTTATATTTTCAAATTTACTACCCAGCTTTTCGCGTGCGTAGATGGTATATATATTTACATCAAAACTTTTGCCAAGCTCCTCTAAATATTTTTTCTTTTTCGTTAAAAGGTATCTCCAAAAATTGACTTTGTCTTTGTCAAATCTATAATAAGCCTTTTTATATGAATTTTCTAAGTATTCTAGGGCAAGTTTTTTGTCATCAAATTCTGTTGCATTTAGTGCTAGAAAAAAGAGTGATTTTGCACTTAAATTTGAATCAGGAGCTATTTGCAAGAGAGATTTTTGCAAATTATGCAACTCTCTTTGTGTCATTATGATCTCTATACTTTTGTTAAATCTTTTAAATTTTAAAAGAGAATCTATCTCGCTTTTTGATAACTCTTTGTTAAGGTATCTTTTTCTGTTTTTTGCTCCGGCATGATTTAAAATTTTGATGAAAAGTTTAGGTTTTAAAATCGCTGCTTTAAAGATACTTTTTGAGCTCAAAACTTCTAGAGTTTCGTTTATATCTTTATAGTTTTTGAGTCTATCGTGGAGTTCTTTTAGGGTTTTTCTATCTAGTGAAAATGCATCGTAGATGCTTAGTCCAATGTCTATGCAGTCGTTGTCTTCTTTTAAAAGCTTGTTTGTTTTTAGCTTTAAACACTTAGAGACTTTTGTAAAAGCTTCATCATCTAATCTTTTAGCAAAGGTATGAAAAAGTTTTAAATTTATCCTTTTTGCTTCTATAAGGAGTTTTTTTGCATCGCCACTACTTGCATTTGTCTCTCGTAAAAATCGATACATGTAGTAATCTTTTGCGATACTTCTAGGGAGTTTGTTAAATGCTTCTATGTTTTTTGGGATAGAAGCATTTAATCCTACTGTTAAAAGTAAAAATAGAGCTAAAAATTTATAAAGCAACTTTTAGCCAACCAGTGCAAATAGCAGCTTAACAGCAAATAGGTCCAAAAACTGGAGTCCCAAGATGATGATGATAGGAGCTAAATCAACTCCTCCTATGATAGTCGGTATGTATTTTCTGACAAAGGCATATACGGGCTCAGTTAGTCTAGCCAAAACCTGTACGATTGGATTGTAAGGGTCAGGTCTTACCCATGTTATCAAGGCAGCTATAATCACTACCCAAATATATATATTGATAACCATATGAAGTATTTGTGCGATAGCTTCGATCAGTGTTGAGAAAACAATCATTTTTTATCTCCTTAGATAGAATTACAGGGTTTATTTTGAGCTAGTTCTTAGAGGACAAATCCTCCCGTTGGTCTGAGCCTCACGAACTAGCTCAAAATAAACCCTGTAATTCTATCTAAAAAATCTTTAAGAGAATGCCAACAATCTTCTCCCAAAGAGATTTTTTTTCTATTTTATATATCTCTTTGGTTTTGTTTATGAGCCAATCTACATGTAAGCTTGCATCTTGTAGGTTTAGAGGTTCAAAATCACTTTTCATCTAATATCTTCTCTATCTCTTTCATGGCATTTTGATTTTTAAGTGAAAATTTTATCTCGATTCTTCTTGAAGCATCTTTATTTTCTTTACCATCTTTATTGTAAATCGGATCAAGATATGATCTTCCACTCGCAATCATAAGATTTTTTATATGATTTTTTTTCACAAAATCCAGTGTCAAAAGATAATTCATAACTTCATAAGCTCTCTTTTGAGATAGTTCAAGATTATATAAAAATCCCCCGTCACTATCAGTATGACCCTCTATGATGATTTTATCTATATGATTTTTTATATCCTTGTTCCCCAAAAGTGCGCCAACATACTCTATAAATACTTTTTTAAGCTGTTGCTTAGAATTCTCTTTTAGTACAGCTTTGCCTTTGTCAAACAAGATATTTGAAGAAAATCTCAAAGAACCGTTTTTTGGATCTATGCTTATCTGCTTACCAAGGATCTTTTTAAGTTCGCTTATGACTTTTATGCGGATTCCTGTGAGATTCTTAATCTTCTGTTTTGTTTTTTGCATTTGAGCTACGAGTCTGTCATATCTAGTCTCTTTGCTGCCTAAAGTATCGAGTAGTTTTAGTATCTGTTCATCTTTTAAATTGATCGCATTTTTTTTCACATTTAGTTCATTTGACAAAACTAAAACTTTTCCTTTGTAGTCATCTATGCTTTTCTCTTTTTCTAAAAGTGAAGCATTGGCATCATTTATGATTGATTGTAAAATTACTATTTTGTTGCTAAATGAGCTAAGTTGAGTATTTTTTTGAAAAAGCATAGCTTTGAGATCTTGAATCTCATCCTCTTTTA
>JALSKH010000150.1 GCA_026988975.1 Campylobacteraceae bacterium | reverse complement strand
AAGCAGAAGATAAAAAGTCTATACACATCGCTATAGACAAAGAAGGCAAATACTTTTACGACAAAGAAGAACTCCCTCTTGATGCTATCAAGGGAAAACTCCTCAAACTTGACCCCAAAAAAGACCTAGTCTCACTACACATGGACAAAGCTTCTGCCTTTGAGTACTTTGTATCGGTGATAGACATATTGAAGTCTAAAGGGTTTGAAAATATTTCTATAATTACCAAGCAGTAACTTGTAGGGTGTTGTACCCTTACAACACCAACTCCATCATATCCAAAGTAAAAGGTGTTGTCGTGGGACAACACCCTACGAAATCATCATCCCATAAGGACGTGCCAGCTGCTCTGTCATTTTATGCAGACTCACACTCCGCCCTTCTCTCACAAACTCTCTACCATCTAAAAAGACTATCATCGTGGGAAGTGAAAGTACTTGAAAGTGTGACGCTATCTCTCTGTGTTCTTCTGCATCTAGGTAGATTTGTTTGATTTGTGAAAACTCTGCATCAAAAAGCTCTCTAAATTTTGGACGTAATGCATGACAGACATTGCAGTGCTCTCCTGAAAAGTACAGGAGTACGCCTAGTTCTTGTTTGATGGTTTGTTGTAGTTGTGCTAGGGTCATTTTTGTTCCTTATTTATTGCTAGTTTTGATATTGTTTCTCCATGTTCATAAAGAACAATTTTTCCATCTCTAAAAGATACATAACCTAAAGATTCTAATATTACTTTTGATGGTACAGAGAATTTAGAGTACTCTATCTCTAAATCCTCCTCTAAGATAAAATCAAATAACCTTGCACTCTCTTGTATATAGTTCTTATATCTAATCCCATAGCTAAATACTATTGATTTAACAATCATATTTATAAAAAGTAAAATCAAATCAAATCCTAATGTAGAAACCTGCACAAAGCCCTTAGCCCTATTTATATCATCTCTCACACTAAATGGATTATCAATAATCCCCATTGAAGACATCCAACCTAAATCTTCACTTCTATATAGATGACTATGAATATTATATGCTTTTTGTAGTTCTGTATCGTAATATGTAAATGAAAGATGATAAATTGTTAAAATGAAAAATACAAAATATGTGATGGTTAATAAAAGATGATTTGTAAAAAGAAAAGGTAATATAGCTACCCCTAGAGCAAGAAAAAAATATCTGACAGACTTCTTAAAATGCTCTTCATTTTCCAAGTGTAGTTTCTTATCTTTATAATACATAACCAAAAAATAAAAAATTAACAATATATTGTATGGCAAAAGAAACATTTTTGTATTACTTGCCATTGATGCTAATCCATGGTCAAAGAATGGCAAATCTGCACGTGCTAATAATCCAAAGAATAACCAGAAAGCCATAGGAATAATAACCATTAGTACAATGAAAAATGAAAATCCACTAACAAAAATCATTGTCTTTTGTTTTTTTATATCTTTTTGTAATTCATTATAAATGATCGATCCATCATAATTATTTTGTTTTTTCATTTTTATCCTTCATTTGCATACAAAGTACATCAATATTTTTCCTAACCATTTCACTATCAGCCATCTCAGCTATCTCTTTTCTATAGTTTTCCTTTGATATCACATACCTCTGCTTCGGACTCTGTGGTTTCTCAGGCAATGTCATTTTGAGTAACCCATCAGCTAACAACACATCTAGCACCACCTCTTTAAAATGCTTCCTGTCTTTCATGCCAACATACGCTTG
>JALSKH010000149.1 GCA_026988975.1 Campylobacteraceae bacterium | reverse complement strand
TAGGAGAAAAATATGGAATTTAATGGTAAAAATGTTTTGGTTACTGGTGCGGCTAGCGGAATTGGTGCGGAGATTTCAAAAAATCTTGCTAGCAGAGGGTTGAAAGTTTGGATCAACTATCGTTCTCGTCCGCAAGAGGCGGATGATCTTAAAGTTGAGATAGAAGCACAAGGCGGTGTTGCAGCAGTTATATGTTTTGATGTCAGCGATGACAAGGCGTTTGTAGAGGGGATTAAAACCATTATCGACAGTGATGGGGAGCTCTCTTATCTAGTCAATAATGCTGGTATCACAAACGATAAACTAGCTCTTAGAATGAAAACGGAAGATTTTGAATCTGTTATAAAGACAAATCTTGTCTCTGCTTTTGTTGGATGCCGTGAAGCTTTGAAAGTTATGAGTAAAAAAAGATTTGGAAGTGTTGTAAATATCTCTTCGATTGTAGCCGAAACAGGCAATGTCGGACAGGTAAACTATACCGCTAGCAAAGGCGGAATGCTTTCGATGACAAAGAGCTTTGCACTTGAAGGAAGCGCACGGGGAATTCGCTACAATGCTATAACTCCGGGATTTATAGCTACCGAGATGACAGATAAACTTAGCGATGAAGTAAAGAAAGGATATACCGATAAAATTCCACTAAAAAGATTTGGAAGTGCGCAAGATATAGCAAATGCGGTTGCCTTTTTACTTAGTGATGAAGCTTCTTATATAACAGGAACCACTTTAAAAGTAAATGGCGGATTGTACATGTAGTGTATTTTAAAGTTATTTTAGGTAAAATGATAAAAATTTTTTAAAGGAGTTAGTGATGGCACTAATTGAAGAAGTAAAAGAAGTAGTTGTTGAGCAGTTAAATGTGAATCCAGACGAAGTTAAAGAAGAGTCGAAATTTGTTGAAGATTTGGGTGCTGACTCATTAGATGTAGTTGAACTTGTAATGGCATTGGAAGAGAAATTTGATATAGAGATTCCAGACACTGATGCTGAAAAAATTGTTACAGTAAATGATGCTATAACATATATTCAAGAACACAAATAGAGATATTTAGATACTTTTAACACTAGGCAGAGATGTCTAGTGTACTTTTTAGGGCAAATTAAGGAGAGATTTTGAAAAGAGTAGTTGTTACAGGTTTGGGCATGATAAATTCACTGGGTTTCGATAAAGAGAGTTCTTTTAAGGCTATAGTTGATGGTGAGTGTGGCATTAAAAGAATTGAATCATTCGATACAACAAATCATACAGTAAAGATAGCTGGCGAGATTGTTGGATTTGACCCAAAAACTGTTATGAATCCAAAAGATGTCAAAAAGGCAGATAGATTTATACAGCTTGGTATAAAAGCAGCTACTGAAGCGATGGAGGATGCAAAATTTGACTCATTTGACCAAGATAGATTTGGCGTGAGTTCAGCTTCAGGAATCGGTGGCTTAATAGCTATAGAAAAAAACTCTTTGATTTGTGATGCTAGAGGACCAAGAAGAATTTCGCCATTTTTTATTCCCTCTGCTTTAGTAAATATGTTAGGTGGTTTTGTTGCGATTGAACATAAGATCAAAGGACCAAATCTCTCTTCAGTGACAGCTTGTGCAGCAGGAACTCATGCTATCAGCGCGGCAGCTAAAACCATCATGCTAGGTGGAGCAGATAAAATGCTAGTTGTCGGTGCAGAAGCTGCGATTTGTGCGGTTGGAATCGGTGGCTTTTCATCTATGAAGGCACTTTCAACAAGAAATGATGAGCCAGAACTTGCCTCTAGACCATTTGATTTAGATAGAGATGGTTTTATCATGGGAGAGGGTGCAGGTGCGCTTGTGCTAGAGAGTTATGAAGATGCTATCGCAAGAGGTGCTCATATATATGGTGAGTTGATAGGTTTTGGAGAGAGTGGGGATGCTTACCATATAACAACTCCAGACCCAGATGGTGCTTATAGGGCTATGAAAGCTGCATATGATATGGCAGGAAAACCTAAAGTTGACTATATTAACGCACATGGAACGAGCACTGCTGCAAACGATAAAAACGAAACAGCTGCGATTAAAAAAGTATTTGGTGAAAGTGTTCCTTTGGTCAGTTCTACAAAAGGACAGATTGGACATTGTCTTGGAGCCGCGGGAGCGATAGAAGCTGTCATATCTTTGATGGCGATGAGAGACAAAATATTGCCTCCAACCATAAATTATACTACTCCTGATCCTGGTTGTGATTTGGATTATGTGCCAAATGTTGCTAGAGAGTTTGAAGCTGATATAGTTATGAGCAACTCTTTTGGTTTTGGTGGAACTAATGGTTCTGTTATCTTTAGAAAGATTTAGGAAATTAAATGGCAACTTATCTTGATTTTGAACACAATATAAAAGAGTTAGATGAAGCGATTTCAAGTGCCAAAATCAAGGGAGACACACCAGCTGTTGAAATTTTGGAAAAAAACCTCAAAAAAGAGGTCTCTAAAGTATATAAAAATTTAGATGACTATCAAAAACTCCAACTTGCTCGCCACCCTGATCGCCCATACTTTATGGATTTCGTAAGATTGATTTTGGACGATGGATATCAAATTCACGGAGATAGAGCTTTTAGGGATGACCAAGCGATTTTGGCGTATTTAGGTTACATAGGCGGAAAAAAAGTTATATTGGTAGGTCAGCAAAAAGGTAGGGGAACAAAATACAAACTAAAACGAAATTTTGGGATGCCTCATCCTGAAGGATATAGAAAAGCACTGAGAATTGCAAAGATGGCTGAAAAATTTGATATACCAATTCTTTTTTTAATAGATACTCCAGGCGCATTTCCAGGACTTGAAGCCGAAGAGAGAGGGCAAAGTGAAGCGATAGCCAGAAATCTTTTTGAACTTAGCGACCTAAAAACAAAAATTCTCTCTATAGTTATAGGAGAGGGTGGAAGTGGTGGAGCACTTGCTTTAGGTGTTGCAGATAGACTTGTGATGATGAAATACTCTGTCTTTTCTGTTATATCCCCTGAAGGTTGTGCTGCTATTTTATGGAATGATCCACTAAAACAAGAAGCTGCCACCAAAGCCATGAAGATAACTGCCGAAGATCTATATAAGATGGGCTTAGTAGATGATATCTTAGATGAACCAATCGCCGGAGCTCATAGAGACAAAGCAAGTGCTGCGCAAAATATCAAAGAGTACTTTGTAAAATTTGTAGATGAAATGAACAATATAAGTGACGAAGAGAGAGTAAAAAGAAGAGTCGAAAAAATTCTCTCAATAGGCGCTTATACTGAAGCCTCTTAAGATATAGAACTTCTAACTTGTATATATATTAAGTTGGAGGATGATATCCTCCAACTTAATCTTCTAGTGTAAATCTCTCCAAAGAGATCTTTTCCATAATAGTGCAAGCAGTGTAAATATTACAAAGAAGCCTATCACTTTTATACCTAGTGATTCACGAGCAGGTTTGCTTGGGTCTCCTGTCTCTTCTAAGTATGCTGTAACTTTTTCATATCCCTCTTTTGTAAGACCAACTCTAGGCATCGCAGTACCTTTTAGCTGACTTTGTGGATCTTCTATGAAAGTTTTCATAAAATCTTCACTTCTAGCTCTTATCATAATAGAAAGATCCGGAGGAAGTTTACCCATATACTTAGCCAAATGTGCTTGATACTCACCAACTTTTGTTTTGAACTTTAAGAGATCAACATCTTGATTTGTAACTATGTTTGATTTTGTTTTTGGAACAAAGCCGATTTGAGTCCACTTTCCATATCTGTTTGCATGACATCTTCCGCAACTTGTTGTATAAGCCTCTTTAGGAGTTATCTCTTTTGAAGCTATAGACTTTAAGTATGCAACCATATCTGCAACTTCTTGATCTTTATCTCCACCCGCACCAGCAAAAGCAGGCATTGGGAAAAATCTTGTTTTACCGTCAAATTTGTGTTCTAAGATAAGTGCTTTGGTAGGATTTTTGATAAGTTCAGCCAAAAATCTTTCGTCAAAAAGAGCTCCAACATTGCTCAAATCAGGCGGGTTTACACCATAACTTGCAGCGGCTGTATTTGGATCCATCGGAGCTGGCATGCCGGCAGCTTTGATACTGTGGCATCCAACGCAAGCTCCTGCTCCCATAACAAGTGCTTTTCCTCTTGCAACATCACCTTTTTGTGTTAGCGTTGGCAAATCTTTATATGCAAAATTCTCATCTTCCACATGTTTATGCATCTTGCTATGAGCAAAAGGCTCAACTCCCCAGTAAACTAGGAGTGTAAAAAACAGAACTATAAGTAGTATTCTTAACTCTTTCATTATTTTTTACCTCCTATTGGTTTTTCCATTTTTGTTATGATTGGAAGTGCTATCCATAGTCCTATAAAGAAGTAAGCCGCGATAGTTCCATAAGTTGTGTAAACGCCTACAGGAGGAAGTTTACCAAGTATAGTCAGTGCTACCATATTTATAAGTAACAACCAGAACCAAATCTTAAATGCGCCTCTTTTGCTTGCAGGTGCAACATTTGGACTTCTATCCAAGAATGGAAGAAGCAGATATATCACTTGAGCAAAACCAAAAGCGATAAGACCTGGGTTTTTAGGAAAAGGTCTAAGAATCTCATAGCTCCACAAGAAGTACCACTCAGGGTAGATGTGGGTTGGAGTTTTTAATCCATTTGCAGGGTCAAAGTTGACCGGATCCATCGCAAATTCAAAATGGTAAAATACCAGATAGAAGAAAAAGATAAAATAAAATCCCAATACAACAACATCTTTGCTTAAAAAATCAAATTGAAATCTTATCACTTTAGAGTGCTTTGTATCGCCTGATAGGTATTTTTTACTCTCCTCTTCGAAATCTATCTCTTCTCCGTCCTGATTGTTTACATGCGGAATTCTTAGAGTTGCAAAGTGAAACACTATCAATGCCAATATAACCAATGGAAGAAGTAGAACATGAAGCATAAAAAATCTAGTCAAGTAAGCATCTCCAGGAACATAATCACCTCTAATCCACTCAACCAAACCATTTAGATTAAGAGAACCAAGGCTAAATATATTTGTGATAACCATACCTGCCCAGTAACTCATCTGTCCCCATGGAAGCATATATCCGCTAAAAGCTTCAGCAGAAAATGTTACAAAAAGAAGCATTCCAGAGATCCAAATCATCTCTCTACCTTTTTTGTAGCTTCCATAGTAGATGCCCGTAAACATATGTATATATATGATAAGAAAAACAACCGAAGCAGCTACGCCATGTACATGTCTCCAGAGCCAGCCATAACCGACTTGACTCATGATCGTGTAGTTTACGCTATCAAATGCCAGTTTTGTATCTGGTTTATAATACATAAGTAGAAAAATTCCAGAAATCAGAAGCACGCCAAATGTTGCTGCCAAAATCATACCCATTGCCCACAAGAAATTTATATTTTTCGGTATCCAGTACTCTGTTGCTAAAACTTTATTTACCTTGTCTATCGCAAGTCTTTGGTTTAGCCAGTCGTGGATGCTCGTTGCCTTTGTAAAATGTGCCATCAATCCTCCTTTATACTGTTAAGCCAGCAGCTTTCATTTTTTTGTACTCTGCACTCTCTTCACCAAGAACTATCTTTGTTCCATCCACTTTAAAAGGTGGTATATGTAAAGGTATCGGGGGAGGAGATTTGAGTACACGACCTGCTGTATCGAACTGCCCACCATGACAAGCACAAATAAACTTCTTTTTGCCTGGAAAATATGAAGGGATACACCCTAGATGGGTACATAAACCGATACATATAAGAAATCTATCTTTGCCTACCATGATGTCTCTATCATCTTTTTTCATATCAGCTGTTTTCTTTAAGATAAATATAGGCTTACCTCTCCATTTTTCAACATTTAGCACATTTGGTTGTGCCGCACTTAAATCCACAGTTGTAAAACCCGCAGCTTTTACGCTTGGAAGTGGATCCCAAGTTCGTTTAGCTGCACCTAAAACTGCTATACCACCAAGAGTAGTAAAGCCACCTAGGGCAAGACCGAGAAAGTCTCGTCTCTCTTTTTTTACTGCCATCTCTATCCTTTTGCTTAGATTTTAAACCTATTGTACCAAATTTATTTTTAAATTAGGATGATATGCGTCAATGCTTGAAAAATATTTTTCTTAACGATTAGTTAATACTCTTTTTTATATACTCTCATATGTCAAAAATATTACTATTAGAGGATGATGATGTATTATCCGAAACACTCATAGAGCTTTTGGAGAGCGAAAACTTTGAAGTTGTACATGTAGAAGATGGAGAGGGAGCGCTTGATGTTACTTTTGAGCAGAGTTTTGACCTGCTTCTGCTTGATGTAAATGTTCCTTTTCTAAATGGCTTTGAACTGCTTAAAAATCTAAGAGAGAGCGGTGATATGACACCTTCTATCTTTATAACCGCACTTAGTGATGTTGCATCTTTATCCAAAGGTTTTGATGTCGGAGCTGATGATTATATAAAAAAGCCATTTGATTTTGATGAGCTTTTGATACGCATAAAAGCACTTCTAAAGAAGCAGTATCATACCTATGCAAACGAGATAAAAGTGGACGATTTTCGCTTTGTGATAGAAAAAGATGAGCTCTACAGGGGGGCTGATTTCATCCCTTTGCCTCCTTATGAACTTCATATCGTAAGATTGCTGTTTCAAAATCTAAACAAAACCCTCTCAAAAGAGGTTCTATTAGATACACTTGATGAGGGAAGAGAGATGAGCGAGGGAGCTTTGAGAGTTCATATAACAAAACTTCGTAAAATCGGTTTGCCGATTACAACCATAAAAGGGGTAGGATACCGTCTTGCATCAACACAAAAATAGAGCTTTTTTAAAGTTTTTTCTTATATACTTTTTAAGTGTCGCTACACTGATTTTAGCTTCTGGGTTTTTCTATTTTTCGCAAATGAAAACACAATTTTTAAGGGCTGAGCAATTTTCTATGATAGAGTATGCAAGAGATATTAAAATGGGAAAAGATATAAGTAAATTTAAAAAACTCTTTAGACATATTTTTCCAGATAAAACTTATAGATATATAGATATAAAAAATTTCACAACAAAAAATGGTGAATTTATGAAATTTATACCACTAAATAAAAAAGGGGGATATTTTCAAGTATTTAAATCTACAAAACCATTTGAAAAAAAACTTTTTGATTTGAAGTTAAAGATAGCTTCCATGCAACTACTCTTGCTTCTACTTTTTGCATTGATTAGCTATCGACTCGCGAAAAATGCACTAAAACCTTTGGAAGAGAGTATATCTGTTTTGGATAAATTTGCAAAAGATTTGATTCATGATCTAAATACTCCCGCAACTTCTATAAAATTAAATATGAAGATTTTAAAAAAGGATGCACATTATAAGGAAAATAGAGCTTTGCAGAGAATAGAAAGAAGTGCGCAAACCATATCTGAACTTCATGAAAATCTTACTATCTTACTGCAAGAGGGAACTTTTCAGATGCAAAAAGTAGATCTGTTTGATATAATCAAAGATGTTGTGCAAATCCAAAAACAGATATTTCCTTCTATTGATTTTAGGGTTGCCACAACCTCTTTTGTGTTAAAAACAAACCCAAATGCTATGAAGCAGATACTACAAAATATCATCTCAAATGCATGCAAATACAACTCAAAAGATGGCTTTGTAAAGATATATATCAAAGATAATGCTCTACATGTAGAGGACAGTGGTAAAGGCATAAAAAATCCTCAAAAGATCTTCGAACGCTCCTTTAGTGACGAAAATAGTAGCGGAATAGGACTAGATATCGTAAAAAGATTGGCCAATTCTATGAACTTAGATATAAAAGTTTCATCATCTCAAAAAGGCTCTACTTTTGTATTAACGATTAGCTAATACAACTATGTCATAATTCCTAAAATACAAATTTAGGAATTATGATGAAAAAATATATCAAGTACATAATATATCTTGCGATTTTACTTATCGTTGGATTTGGTTTTTACAAGAAGATTTATATCCCAAAACACACCTTTAAAACTGTTAGTGCGAAAAAAGGCAGTATAGAGGTCAAAGTCAATGGCGTTGGCAATGTTGGTGCTAGAAATATCTACAAAATCGGCTCTCTCTATGGTGGCAAAATCTCAGGTTTTATAGTGGATGAGGGTGTACATGTAGAGAAAAATGAGCTTATAGCTACTGTTGATAGTGTTGATTTGAGCGATAAGATAGCAGAGCAAAAAGCACTAAAATCTAAACTTTTAAGCGATATTGAGTCTTTGAAAGTCGATAAACTCAGTGCCAATGTGAATTTTAAATACCAAAATGAGATTTTCAATAAAAATAAAAAACTATACAAGCTTCACTCTATCTCAAGTTTGGATTATCAAAAGTATCTGACTGCCAAAGATACTGCAAAGTTGAAGATAGATAGCATAGACGCACATATAGCTTCACTTAAAAACCAAATCAAACAGATAGTTGCCATCACAGATGGACTTCAAAAGAGATTGGTCCGCTACACTATAAAAGCTCCAATTAGCGGATATGTTACCAAAAAAGTTGCAGTAAATTATCAGATAGTTATGCCAAACCAAACTCTTTTTGAGCTGGTAAATCCTAAGGATGTTTGGGTAAAAACATATATAGATACAAGACTTAGTGGCAAAGTAAAACTAGGAGACACTGCATCTTTCAAACTTCGCTCATCAAGCAAAATCTACAGTGGAAAAGTGGTAAATATCAATCCTATAAACAACCCTATAACTTATGAGAGAGAGATAGATATCGCGTTTGATAAGCTTCCAATTCCATTTTACCTAGAGGAGCAAGCTACTGTGAAAATCCACATAAAAACTTTAAACGATGTATCAAAGATACCAGCCAAAGTGCTTAGCATCTATAAAGAGAAAAATGGTGTTTGGATACTTAAAGGCGATAAAGTAGAGTTTAAACCAGTCAAAATCCTAGCTTATGATAGTAAAATGGTAGCCATCGAGGGTATAAACAGCGATACAAAGCTAGTGATGCCAGATCCAAAAAAAGTATCTCTTAAAGATGGTATGAAAATCTATCATGATTAATTTAGCATACAAAGATATATCACACTCTCTTAGTAAGTTTCTTATAACTGCTATCAGTGTTGGCGTTCTTTTGGGGATTGTTATCATTATGATAGGAGTATATCGAGGTATGGTTTTTGATGCAAAAGTTTTAGTAAATGACATCAAAGCAGATATCTGGGTAGTTCAGCAAGATACTTTTGGACCATTTGCTCAAACTTCAAAAGTGCATGAAGACTTAAAAAATCAAATCTCATATCAAAATGGCATAAAATCAGCCGAAGCGATAACCTTTCAGACATTTCAGATGGAAAACAGATATGGAGATTTTAAAGTGATGTTGATAGGATATGACCCTTTTGGAGATATACAAGTCATAAACAAAAGCAAGCTCATAGAGGGTAGAGTGATACAAAAACAGCATTATGAGATAGTAGTTTCAAAAAAGACAAATTACAAGCTTGGAGAGTATATACAGCTTGGAAGAGATAAGTTTAAAGTTGTAGGAATTACCAAAGATACAGTCTCAAATGGTGGAGATTATCTCATATTTACCAGTTTAAAAGATGCTGAAGTTTTGCAGTTTACCTATACAAATGAGAGAATCAGAAGTGATGACAACAGAGGCATAAAAGGAGGCAATCCACACCTTGTAAATGCCATAATAGCCCAAACTATAGATGGATATAATCCCACCGTAGTAGCTAGAAATATAGAAGCCACAACTCATAAAAAGGTCTTCACAAAGAGCGAGGAGTTGAAGCTTCTTTTGGAAAAGGTGATAAAAAAATCATCCAAACAGATAGGACTTTTTACGCTCATACTCATCATAGTTTCTATCGTGATAATCGCACTCATCATTTACACTATGACGCTTGAAAAGATAAAAGAGATAAGCATATTAAAGCTTATAGGTATATCGAATTTTACGATTTCAAAGATGATTATACAAGAAACTGTTGTACTTGGAGTTTTGGCATTTATCTCGGGCAATGTTTTTGCAAGATTGATAAGTGGGGGTTTTCCAAAAAGGATAGTGCTTGAAAACGGTGATGCTTTTACACTTTTTGGGATTATACTTGTTTCATCTATCTTTGCTTCACTTTTTGGTATATACAAAGTTATAAAAACAGACCCTTCTGCGGCGATAGGTGGATGATGATGAATAAGAACCAATCAATAAAAATAGAAAATTTAGTCAAGAGTTTTGGCAAAGGTGACAGTAAAGTCACTGTCATAGATGGAGCAAATTTTACCTTAGACAAGGGAGAGTTTGTAGCTTTGGTTGCACCAAGTGGGGCAGGAAAAACTACACTTCTTATGATGCTTGGATGTGTGCTAGAGCCCACAAGTGGAAAGATCGAGATAGGAGATGAAATTGTTTATGACAACAGGTGGAGAGTCAAAGATGACAGAGAGCTTAGACGAAAAAAGATAGGTTTTATCTTTCAGGCTCACTATCTCATACCATTTTTAAATATAGAAGAAAATGTCTCATTGCTTCCATATCAAAATGGCGAATCAAAAAAAGTGGTCAAAAAGAGAGTGGCAGATTTGCTAAAATTTCTTGATATGAGTGATAAACTCCATAGTATGCCAAGTGAACTAAGTGGCGGTCAAAACCAGAGAATTGCGATAGCAAGAGCTTTAGCAAATAATCCATCCATCATACTAGCCGATGAGCCAACAGCCGCACTTGATAGACACAGAGCCGTCAGCGTCGTAAAGATGCTCAAGAAAATCACAAGAGAGCAAAATGTCACTATCATCATGGTAACTCACGATGATAGACTTTTGCCGTATTGTGATAAAATCTTGACGATAAAAGATAAAAAAATCCAAATAGAGGAAAATCCAGATGAACACATTATATAGAAATCTCATTTTACTAGCACTCTTGCCACTTGCTTTGAGTGCTACAACACTAAAAGATGTGCTACAAATGGCACTAAAAAACAATGCAAATATAAAAGCTATGAATTATGACATAAAATCAAAAGAGCAAACGCTAAAGAGCGTATCAAATCTCTATAATCCTACGATAAATATAGGGGCAAATTATAGTAGGCTAGATTTAGATACCCGCTCAACACAAGTCGGTGTGACTTCTATGGGCTATCTAAAACTAGGTGTAGATTTGTATGATGGAGGTAAAAACAGTTCCATCAAAAGACAAAAAAATTACGAGTTAAAAGCTACAAAACTAGGAGCCAATGCAACTACGAAAGAGATACTTTTGCAAACCGTTACGCTTTTTTATCAGATAAAAACTGTAGAAGAGAATATAAAAGCATACAAAGAGAAATCAAAGACGCTATACGCACAATACAAGCGAGAAAAACAGAAATACGACATTCAAATGATAACTATAGATGAGGTTTTAAAACTGCAATCCGAGTATGAATCAAACAACTATATCATAGAGGATTTGAAGTATCAAAAAGAGAGTTTGTATGAAAATCTATCGCTTTTAGCAGGGCAAAAGATAGATAGCGTAGATAATACTAAATTGCCAGAGATGATGAATCTAAACTACAAACCAAGCAGTAGTATAGAGGCTTTAAAGGTAAATTTAAAAGTCATAAATGAAAATATAAATCAAGTTAATGCCATAAAAAAGCCAAAGATAAAACTTGAAGATACCCTTAGCGCTTATCACTATGCAAACTATCATGAAAATCTGCTCAAAGACTTGCCAGATGTACAAAATCAGCTCATGCTTAGTTTTAGTCTAAACCTATACGACACATCAAGCTCTAGCAAAAGGCAATCTGCCGTATTGGCAAAGATGGTAAAAAATGAGCAATTGAATTATGCTAAATCAAAAGAGAAGATGGCATTTAAGTTAGCAACTAGAAAACTCTTCACTCAAAAAGAGAAAATCAAATCAGCCAAAAGCGCTTTAGAGATGGCAAATAGTGTTTATGATATAATTAAAACCAAGTATGAAAATGGTATAGTGGATAACATCACATATCTTGATGCACTAAGCAAAAAAACAACAAACATGGCACTTTACAATCAAGCACTAAACAACTACGAAATAGCAAAAGCAAACTACTATTTTAGCAGCGGAGTAGATTATAAAAAAGTGTTAAAGATGAAATTCTAATGGAGCTTTTATGGAAGAGTTAAATGAAGATGAGATACGAGATATAACAGCAGAAGTTTTGGATCACATGATGAATCCGAGAAATTATGGCAAGATAGATGATGCAAGTGGAGTCGGAATGGGGCTAGACCCAACCAATGGCGAATTTGCTTTGATCTACCTTGATATAGATGAAAATGAAAAGATAAAAGATATAAAATTTTCATGCAATGCTTGCCAAGATACTGTCATAGCAGGCTCAATGTTCACAGAGATGGTACTTGGTGAGAGTCTTGATTATGGCAAAAAATCCGCAAAATTGATGAGTGAAAAGATAAAATCAGCCCCACCCAAACAGCAAGCCTGCTCAGGTATGGTCATCAAAGCTTTCGATGCAGCAGCTCTACATGTAGAGGATAAAAAAGCAGGAAGCAG
>JALSKH010000148.1 GCA_026988975.1 Campylobacteraceae bacterium | reverse complement strand
CTTATGTTAACTCTGATGTAGGGACAATACTCACTGCCTTACTTTTTGGTATGAGCGTAGGTGCATTTGTGTCAGGTAAAGATGATATCAAGGGCTTTTTAATGCTCTTCTTTTTTGCAGGATTGGCGGTAACAGCAAGGCAACATCTATGGGCTATTGCCTTTATTACACTTGTGTGGACAGTAGTCTATAAGCGTCATACCATCTATCAATATGATAAAAAAATATGGCTATGGGGTATTTTTATAGCGCTTTTACCTGCTTCTTGGTGGTTTATTACCAGTTTTATTGCCAATGATGGAGATATCTTAGGTGTCTTTACCAATGCAAAATCGATTGCAAGTTTTGGAAACCCTGATTTACCTTTACTCTCTAGAAGCTGGGAAGATATCTCACTTGGTACTTTTTTATATAGCACACTTACCAGTCTTTATGCCAACTGGGGTTGGACCAGTTTACCTCTTTCTGAGTATGCCTACATCCTTACTGCTCTAATTGCATTTTCAATTGTTTCCGTAGTGTTTCAAAAAATAAATAAAAAGATTTTTATCTTCTTCTCTATGCTGGTTTTTGCCAATCTTGGATTTATGATTCTTTACTCAGTCGCCTATGATTATCAAGCACAAGGACGATATCTCTTTCCAAGTATCTATATTGTGCTTGGTGCGATAGCTACCATACTCATATATCAAAAAGTCTCTTCTAAAATGCTCTTGCTTCTATTTATTGTATTCTCCTTGCAAAATCTCTATTTTAGTACATACCAAACTCTTTTTCGATACATAGAGCCTTTTATAGAAAAACCTGTTCTACTGACTACTATGAAACCCACCAATCACTATGCACATGCCAGTTTTTATATCGATAGTCTCAAAGTGGTAGAGGATAAACTTTTTATTGCAGGGTGGGCATTTGACAATAAAGTTGCTAAACCTTTTAAAAATCTTGATTTGTTACTCAATAAAGACAATCGCTACTACAAGGTAGCATTACATACTAAAATCCGTCCCGATTTAGTGACCGCATTTAAAAATAAAGCATTAGACAAAGCGGGCTTTACTGCAACATACATATCGCTAAAAAATTTAGAAAAAACAAACTATAAGCTACTGCTTTTCATGGAAGTAGATCATCAAATGCAATATGTGGATATCAATCAAAGCTTAAAACTTTAGGACACCTATCGTTTTTCACGCTTTGACAATTGTACTACTTGTTTATCTATCTCCTTAAAGTGGTCTTCTAAATTCTCTTTATTAAGTCGTATACCAAAATCTTTTGGTAGTTTATTGTTTTTTACTCCCGTGATTCTATCTGCAATGAGGGTACCAAACTCAGGGTAAAAATGGTGTAGATCTGCATAGTTTTCTCTATTTTTAGTAATGGTATTCACTCCCATAAAATCATACACCTCACCAAACTCTTCTACCAATAATCTCAACCATTTTTTATAGTCTGCAAGTCTGCCACTTTGCACCAACATCTTGAATAAATCGATACTTATAGGTGTAGTAAAAAGTATAAAATTTGTATGTGGGTTCTCTTTTTTAAGTGCTTGAAAATACGATTTAAGTTTAGGATTAAACCTATACCCTGCTCCATAAACCTGCTGTGTATAAAGCCCTGTTTGATGTGCAATGGCTTGCTGTTTTCTCTGCTTGGATATACGTATTGTCTGCTTCACATTGATTCTGTTATAGTCTGTTGTACCAAGATTTTTACTGTGTTTGATAGATTCAAAACTCTTTTCAAG
>JALSKH010000147.1 GCA_026988975.1 Campylobacteraceae bacterium | reverse complement strand
TATTCCAAAGAAAAATTATGAGCGAGATTTGGATGACATCCCGGATGAAGTAAAAGAGAAGATGGATTTTATCCCTGTAGCTAGGGTAGAAGAGGTATTGAAACACGCACTTGTATAAAAGTGCGTGCGTAGGTTAAGTTTTATTGATTTAATAAATCAAATGGTGTAGCAACAACTTGTTTTGTGTTTACTACATATGGAATCAATGCAGCAGCTCTTGCTCTTTTGATAGTAAGTTCTACCATCTCTTGATGTCTTTTACAGTTTCCTGTCAAACGACGAGGCATGATTTTGTATCTTTCAGAGAGTGAATGTTTTAGCATTTTTGTCTCTTTATAGTCCATAAACTCTACTTTTGCTTCGCAATATTTACAATATTTTCTTGCATATTTTCTTTTTTCAGCCATTTTTTATCCTTTAGTTAAAACGGTATCTCATCTTCATCGATGTTGATATCAGGTATATTGTCACTTGGTTGTACACTAGGTTGTCGGTAGTCGTTTTGTTGGTTGTTGTAACTGCTTGTTTGAGGTTGAGGATTGCTACTTTGAGCGTATCCGCCTTCATTTGAGTCGTTTTTGCTACCTAGCATTTGCATATTGTCAACAACTACTGAGTGTTTGCTTCTTTTTCCGCCATTTTGGTCAGTCCACTGATCTAGTTTCAATCTTCCCTCAACAAGGATTTTCTTTCCTCTTTTTAGGTATTGGTTTGCTATCTCTGCAGTTCTTCCAAAAAAGGTGATATCAACAAAACAAACCTCTTCGCCGCTACTTCCATCCTGTTTTTTAAACTTTCTATTAGTTGCTATGCCAGTTGAGCAAACTGCTCCTCCATTTGGCATATATCTAAGTTCAGGATCTCTTGTTAGGTTACCGACTAATATAATTCTATTGTACATAGTGACTCCTTTGCTACTCTTGAGTAGTTTTAGTTTCTACTTCCACTTTATCTTCAACTGACACAGCCTCTTGGGATACTAAATCCTCAGTTGTTGCCTCTTTTGGAGATTCTTCGTTAAGTGTCTCTTCCACTTTTACTTCTTCTTCAACTTTTGGAGCAAATTTTTCAACTTGTCTGTTCCAGTATGCCATCTCTTTTTGGTTCTCATACTTAACACTCATAAATCTGATAAATTCTTCAGTGATACGAATAAGTCTCTCTACCTCTAGGATAGCAGTTGTTGGAGCAGTGAAATAAAATACACTGTAGTAGCCTCGTTCTAATTTTTCTATAGGATATGCAAGTCTTCTTGTTCCCATCTCTTGAAATGCTGCAATGTTTGCACCATTTTTCTCTAAAACTTCTCTTATGAAGTTTACCTTTGCCTTAGTCTCTTCTTCTGTAAGAGTAGGCTTTAGTACTGTCAGCAACTCATAATGTCGCATTGTCTCTCCTTGTGGTTTTCACCCATAACTGAGTAAGGATGTTTGTATTTGTCAAGTGTACTTATGCGTCATATCGTGAGACTCAGACCGTAGGGAGGATTTGTCTCTAAGATATGACGCATAAGCACACTTGGCAAGGACGCGATTATACTATAATAAAGTTTGAAGTTTTATTAATGTAGATAACAGAAGTGAATTTTTGTCTATATTTTGCATTTTTTTGAGTTTATATTCACTTTGGAGTAGCAACTTTAGCATATCATTGTAAGTTTTAGAGTCAAATGACATGCAGAGTTTTGATCTCTGCTCTGCCAAGGCGGGAGGAAGCGGGTATCCCAAAACTGCTCTTGCGTCAAATTTACCATTTATCTTTATATAGCTATAAAAAAGAAAAAGTTGGCTTATGTATGACTCAATCGCATTTAAAATTCTGATTTCATCTGCACTACCTATCTCCATAAGCTTGCTAAACATCTCTTTTATATCTTTTTTTTGTAAAAGATCATATACAAACTCATCTATACCGATGGAGCCGAGCCCATAAATGAGTCTATCTATATCGCAAATCTCTACCTCTTTATCTAAGATATTTAGTTTTTCGAGGTCATTTACACAAAGTGATAAATCCTCATTTTGCAGTTGATATAGATGTGAGAGAGCATATCCACTTATGTTTAAGTTTATCTCTTTGGCTCGATTTTGAAGCATATATATCGCTTCACCTTGATTTGGTTTAAAAAATCTCACAAAATTTGCACTTTTTTTAGGTGTAAATGCTTTTGAGATATTTTTAGCCTTTGAATCATCGCCAAAAAATTGAAATACAAAATGATTTGTTTCGTTTTTAAAACAGAGATTTATAAGAGTGTCTAACTCTTTTTTTGCTATGGTCTTATCTGTTTTTAGAACCAAAATATTTCTATCTCCAAATAGTGAGGATTGAGATAGAAAGTTTTTAGCCACTCTAAAATCATACTCATCATAATATAAAAGCATCTTTTCTTGAGGCAATACTTGAAGGTTTTCTAAAATCTTATCGCCAAAATAGCTATTTTGATAAAAACATGCACCATATAAAAAGATAGACTTTGGCAATTTTGAACTTTTTAGCAGATTTTCAAACTCTCTTTTATACATCTCTTTTTACCACTTTTGCATATATCTTTGAAGTTGGGATGTCGGCTTCTACGATTTTGACCAAAACTCTTTCAAAAAGCTCCAAGTCGTCGTCTAAAAGAAAAAATCTCGCACCTTTTATCTCGTCGTCTAGTTTTGCAGTAACACTTTTTTCAATAGTAGTCACGATAGCTTCGAAATCCTCGCCTACATGTACAGATGCCCATCTTGCATACTTTCTATCCATAAAATCCCATGCTACTTTGTCACTTTCTCGCTCTAGCTTACTTACTTGCTCACAGACGCTATCTATATCGCTAAGCAGAAAATTAAATCTTTTCTTATCGCCTTTCTTATCTGCTTTTAGCAGTCGGTGAAGAATCAAATCACTATATCTTCTGATTGGGGAAGTGAAGTGAGTATATGAGTCAAAACCCAATCCAAAATGTCCTCTGTTTTGAGATTCGTACTTTGCCTTTTTTTGTGACCTTATGATGAGCCTGTCCACCTCTTCGCTTACCCCTAAATCATCTGCTTTTTTTTGTATCTTCCTTATCATTTTTGGGATATCGCTCATAAAATCTACCTCTATGCCTATTTGCGCTATGGTATCTAGTAGATTTTGCAGTTTGTCGTAGCTTGGGTCTTCATGTGTTCTAAAGATGCCTCTTTTTATCCTTTTTGAAGCAGCTTTGTTTGCTAAAAGCATACAATCTTCGATAAGTCCATGAGAGGGAGTTTCGCTCTCAACTCTGGTGGAGAGTAGATTTCCATCTTTATCTAGTTTCATTCTAATTTCACTTGTTCTAAACTCAAATCCACTCTTAAGCCTTTGCTCTTTGAGTCTTTTTGTGAGTTTAAAAAGAGGCAATAAAAAGTTCAATATCTCTCTATCTGTCTCATCTGTCCCATTAAAATTGTTTTGTAAAAATAGATCTATCTGGTCATAGTTATATCTTTTTTTGGAGTTGATGACAGCTTCTAGCAACTCCTCTTTTTCAACATTTAGAGTTTTTTTGTCAAGTTTTATCTTAAATACAAAAGCGAGTCTATCTACCCGAGGCTTTAAGGAGCAGATATTTTCACTCAAACTTCTAGGGAGCATTGGTATGGATTTGTGAGGAAAATAGATAGAAAATCCCTTTTGCCTAGCCTCTTTATCTATGTGTCCGAGTTCATATACATACTCACTTACATCAGCGATGGCTACATAGATAGTAAAATTTTCTTTATCAAAATATATAGCATCATCAAAATCTTTGGCATCGATTGGATCAATCGTGCAAAATGGAAGATGAGTCAAATCCACTCTGTTAGGATAGAGAGATTTATCGATCTCGGTGCCATGACTTTTAGCCTCTAGCTCACTCTGTTTTGTGAAAAATTCACTCTTGTCATACAGTGCAAGAGATATCTTTTCATCAACGCTTGGGTCATCCATAACACCTAAAACTTCTACTATGTTATTGGTTTCATTATCTATCTTTAAAACAGTTCCAAAGGGGAGTTTTCTTAGTGATTTTTGTGAGGCTGTTATGGTTGAAGCAAGAGTTGTGCTAAGACTGATCCCTACTACTCTGTTTTGCTGGATCTTTGTATACACGACGCTAAAGTTACTCTCTCTTTGGAGTATTAAAATCACTTTGGCTTTTGCTCTTGTACTTTTTTGATTGAAAACTCTTTTAGCTAAAACTATATCGCCTCTGTTTGCACCAAGAAGGTGGTTTGATTCTACAAGTAAGTCTTTTTCGTGAGCATCAGAAAAAGTTTTTAAAAAGCCGGTGCCGCTTTGTGCTATATCAATAGTTCCAATTTTGTATTTTGCATTTAATTTATATGAATTTTTGAGTTTTTTGACAGCTTTCAGCCTAATCAAACTGTTCAAAAGTGGCTGCAAATCCAATGGAATAGTTCCATCTAATGAGCCTCTGCTAAGTTGTAAAAGGAATTCTTTCAAATATCTAACTGCTCCAAAGCCTTCTCGTAAGGAGCCGGGTTAAGTCCATACTCTTTTAGAAGTTCAAAGGATGACTCTTTTTGTTCATCTTTTAATACGCCAAATATGTTCGCAGAATTTTTCACTACATGTAGAGCTTTTGCAAAGTTTTGGATATATTCGCTGGCTAGATATGGAGTGTTTGAGAATTCTATGGATTCTATCAGCTCACTCTCTAGATTCCATTGTTCAAATATTTTTGCTGTTATCATTTCATTTGAAAAGCCTACCATCTCTATCTCAAGTTTTGTTAGGTTTGATAGTGAACCATTTTTTCTTATTTCACTTTTAAATTCGTTTGCCTTTCCTTGTTCATCTAATTCATGAGATATAATTAGCTTGCCAACTTCCATCATAAATGAAGCTGGCTGAAGAATATCAAGCATAGACCTGTCTACTCTTGAGTACCATTTAAACATGAGAACACTTTGGACCGTACTTATATCTAAAAATTTATGATTGTCTATGTCGTATGGAGCAAGGTTTATCTTGATATTTTCTTTGATAGCACTAGAGAGTGCAAAACCTCTGATAGTAGCCATTCCAAAAAGAGAGATTGCATGACTAATATTCTTTATTTCTTTGCTAAAACCATATAGCGGGGAGTTTGCAGATTTGAGTATGTTGGCTGTGAGCATAGGGTCTCTCTCTACAACTTTAACTAAGTCACGCATAGAGCTGTTTTTGTCTGTTGAAATTCTTTGAATCATCACAACGGTGTCATCTAATGGCGGTAGAGACTTGATCTTTTTGATAATGTTACTATCCATCTGTTTTGCCTTTTGTTAATTTTGAGATATTTTACTATTTAAAATATTATATATTGCTAAATATATCTTAAAATGTTACAATTATCTTAAGGGGAATTTTATGAGTTACTATTCTAAACAGATAACTGTGTTGTATGTAGAGGATGAAAAAGAGGTTAGAGAGGCATTTTCTCGGACTTTGGCTAGATATACCAAAAAACTCATTGTAGCAACGGATGGAGTTGAGGGATTAAAACTTTATAAAGAGCATTTGCCGGATATTGTTATAAGTGATATCAAGATGCCAAATAAAGATGGGTTGGAGTTGGCAAAAGATATTTTAGAGATTAACCCTGAGCAAATCATTATGTTTACAACTGCCCATACAGAATCAAAATATACTTTACAAGCCTTGGAAATGCAAGTGGAGGCATATCTTATAAAGCCGATAAATAAAAACAGATTTAAAATAAAGCTAGAACATATCTCAAAAAATATCATAAACAATAGAAAAATTTTAAAAAACTATAAGGTTATAGAGGCTATCTTCAATGAACAATCAAACATATCTGTATTGACTGATTTTGAAAAAATAGAGTTTGCATCCAAGTCATTTTTAGAACTTTTTGATTTAAACAGTTTGGATGATTTTTCTGAACATTATGAGAGTTTTATAGATATATTTGCAGACAAAAAAAGCATTAAATGCGAAGAGGGTTATTGCAATTGTGTATTTTCCAAAGATGCGGATCTGTTTATAAAACAATATTATGAAATCGATGAACCAGTAGTTTGTTTGAAATGTAACGATAATATTTATAAAATACATATAACCCCGATCAAAGTAGAAAATGAAACTCTTTACTCCATTTCTATGGTAGATATAACAGTTATGCATACTCAAAAGATGAGCGCTTTGCATGATGCTTTTCATGATAAATTGACTTCTCTTTACAACAGATTGATGTTTGATAAGCTTTTAGATAAAGAGTATCAGAGATTTTTAAGATATAAAAGACCTCTGAGTTTAGCTATATTTGACATAGATCATTTTAAAAATATAAATGATACTTTTGGACATCTTGTTGGTGATGATATCTTGAAAGTTTTGGCAACTTTTTTCATTGAAAATATAAGAGAAACAGATATAATAGCAAGATGGGGAGGAGAGGAATTTGTCCTGCTTATGAGCGAGACGAGTCTGAAAGAAGCCTATAGAGTTTGTGATAAATTAAGAGAAAATATAAAATCTTTAAATTTACCCTTGATACCAAAATTCACCATTAGCGTAGGGGTTTCAGTAATAGAAGTAGCAGATACAAAAGAGAAATTTTTTAAAAAAGCAGATATCGCTCTTTACAGTGCCAAAAATAGTGGTAGAGATAGAGTTTGTGTTTATGAAAAAGATATAAAATAATGAGAAAAGCTCTATTTTTACTCATAGCTAGTCTTAATCTTTTTGCTGTAAATGTGTTGGTGCTTAACTCTTATAGAGAGACGCTCCCCTGGACAGAGATGCAAAATCATGAGATAATTCAAAATCTACAAAAATCAAAAATCAAAGATATCAATATCTATACGGAATTTATGGATACCAAGATATTTCGACCTACTGATAAGAGGGAAAAGATTATTTTAAAATATTATCAAAATAAGTATGAAAATATCTCTTTTGATGTCGTTATGACTACGGATGACAATGCGCTAAATTTTGTAAGAAAATATAAAAACAGCAGACTGTTTAAGGATGCTAAAGTTTTCTTTTCTGGGGTCAATAACCTTTCTTTAGAAAATCTATTGGATAAAAATATCTATGCAGGAATCTTTGAAAGAAAAAATCCATTCAAAAATCTAAAGCTTGCCAAGATAGTAACAAAGAGATTGAAAACACTTTATCTCATTTCTGACAATACTCTTACTGGACAAAAGGAGATAGAATTTTATAAAAAAGAGCTTAGTAAATTTAAAAATATTAAATTTGTATATTTGAATGACTCTAACTTTGAAAATATATTAAAAAGATTGGATAAGTACGATAAAAATTCTGCAATGATGCTCTTAACTTTTACAAGCTTTCGTATGAAAGGAAAGCATATTTTATCTAAAGATGCTTTAGAAATATTAAGTAAAAAGTATAAAAATCCTATGCTTATACACTCAAGTATTTTTATCAATATGAAAGATACAAATATCATAGGTGGTGATTGTACAGATGCAATTGAACAGGCAAAAGCCTCCTCTTTTAAAGCCATAGAGTATATAAGTGGCAAAAAGATGAAAGATATAGGCTTCATAAGCAATGGTGGAAACAGAGTTTATCTAAATGTGCGAAACTTAGAAAAATTTGGATTGAGTACCGAGGAGTTTTCTAAATATGATCCACTACTTGTAAATAGCCCTACATCTTTTTATCATATTTATAAAATTTGGATTTGGATTTTTTTATTGTTTGTTTTTTTTACTGTTCTTTTTATCGCAGTTTTAGGTAGAAAAAATATAGCATTAAAGAAAGCTTTGGAGAATTTTGAAGTTCTTGCAGAGACATCATTTGGAGCGATTGCAGTGTACGATGAGTTTCAAAAAATTCAATATATAAATGAACAGACGATATATCTGACCCAATTTTCAAAAGATGAATTGATAGGTAAAAATGTTTTTGATTTTATATGTCCAGATGATATGTCAAAAGTAAAAGAAAATATGCAAAAAGAGATAGTAGATCCATATGATGTAAGGATTATGAGAAAAGATGGGACATATCTATACGCTTTACTCAGGGCTAAAACCATAATCGTTCGAGGAGAAAAGATGAGAATTGCAACGGTCATAGATATCACAGAAAGAATGTTGCAAGAACAAAAGATTCAAGAGATGAATACAACTCTAAAGAAGAAGATAAAAAAAGCTTTAGAGGAAAATACAAAACAGTTAGGTATGTTACAACAACAGAATAAACTAGCTTCAATGGGTGAGATGATCGGTTCAATTGCTCACCAATGGAGACAGCCTCTAAATGCGATAAATCTAAATATACAAAATTTAGATGATGACTTTGAAGATGGTCTTATAGATAAAAAATTTATAGAAAAATTTATTAGTAAAAATCTATCTATCATAGAGTTTATGAGTAAAACTATTGATGATTTTAGAAATTTCTACAGAATTGACAAGGTAAAAGTTGATTTTGATGTCAGAGATGCGATTGATGATGTTCTATATATGCAATCAAGCCACTTTTTTAAGAATAATATAGAGCTTAGTATTAAGGGAAATAGTTTCGTTGTTAATGGATATGAGAGTGAGTTTAAACAGGTCATTTTGAATCTTTTAAGCAATGCTGAAGATGCTATGATAGATGGTGATAAAAAAATAAAAAAGATAGAGATAGTGATTAGGGATGGTAAAGTTGCTATAAGAAATAATGGCGAAAAGATACCAAATGAGATCTTAAATAGAATATTTGAGCCCTATTTTACGACAAAAGAGCAGGGTAAAGGAACAGGAATGGGTCTTTATATATCAAAAATGATAATAGAAAATAATATGAATGGTACTTTGTCTGCTAGAAACAGAGATGGTTGGGTTGAATTTACTGTTGACATTACCAATAATTAAAGAATTTTTAGATAAAATAATAAAAATCAATTTATAAGGATATTTAAGATGGCAATTACAGTATATTATGACAAAGATTGTAATTTAGATGTTATTCGCTCTAAAAAAGTTGCAATGATAGGTTTTGGTTCTCAAGGACATGCGCATGCTGAAAACTTAAGAGACAGTGGTGTTGAGGTAGTAGTAGGACTGAGAAAAGGTGGAAGCTCTTGGGCTAAAGCAGAGGCAAAAGGTTTTGAAGTTATGACTGTAAGCGAGGCTACAAAAAGTGCTGATGTTATTATGATTTTGACTCCAGATGAGTTACAATCTGACATCTTTAATGCTGAGATAAAAGATAATCTCAAAGAGGGAAGTGCTATAGCGTTTGGTCATGGTTTTAACATTCACTATGGACAGATTAAAACTCCTGCCGGAGTTGATTGTATAATGATCGCTCCAAAAGCTCCGGGACACACTGTTAGAAGTGAATTTGTAGCAGGTGGTGGTATTCCTGATTTGATAGCAGTTGAACAAGATGCTAGTGGAAATGCAAAAGAGATAGCTCTTAGTTATGCTAGTGCTATCGGTGGAGGCAGAACTGGTATCATAGAGACAACTTTTAAAGATGAGACTGAGACTGATCTTTTTGGTGAACAAGCAGTTCTTTGTGGTGGTGTTACATCATTGGTTAAGGCTGGATTTGATACTTTGACCGAAGCTGGTTATGAACCTGAGATGGCATATTTTGAGTGCTTGCATGAGTTGAAACTCATAGTTGACTTGATGTACCAAGGTGGAATCGCAGATATGAGATACTCTATATCAAATACTGCTGAGTATGGCGATTATGTAAGTGGACCAAAAGTAATAGGAAATGAAGCAAAAGATGCGATGAGAGAGATACTTAGAGATATCCAAAATGGAACTTTTGCAAAAGATTTTATCTTAGAGAGAAAAGCAGGATACGCTAGAATGAATGCTGAGAGAGCAAATGCGAGAAGAAGCAAGATAGAAAAAACAGGCGACAAACTAAGAGCTATGATGCCTTGGATAACTTCTAAAAAGATCATAGATAAAGACAAAAACTAACTAAGTAGTGCCAAAGTATGGCTTAGCCATGCTTTGGCACTTATAATTGGATAAATTTGACTCACAAAAAGAAAAAACCAACTAAAAACAGAACTAAAAAACGCAAAGAGAAAAAAAGAGGTATCAAAAATAGACTCTTTTTTGTTGTTGTGATTGCTATTGCTATATTTTTTGGATTTGGCTATTTAGGATATGCTCAAAAAAGTCATAAAAAACTTTCTGCAACTACAGTTGAAAGCAGAACTGACAAATCAACAAAAGAGTTGATGAAAAAGATGAAAAAGATGCTCGATGAGCAACGCAATAGTCTAAAAACTAAAAAAATAAGCAAGAAAAAAGATGCAAATAAGACAAAAAAAGTTGATAAAAAAACCCAAGAAAAGATCAAAACTCCGACAGATAAAAATGTTACTAAAAACAGGAAGAAAGAGATAATACAAAATTATCTTTCTGAAGTTCATGATTATAAAAAGAGTTTAAAATATACCAAGAACAAGCCAGAACAGATAAAAAAAGCTGTCAAATACAGTGGCAAACCAAGACTAGCGATCATAATAGATGATGTATCTTTTGCTTCTCAAGTGAAGATGATAAAAAAGATACCCTTTAAGGTAACACCATCATTTTTTCCACCAACAAAAGTCCATCCCGATACTGTAAAATTATCAAAAGAGTTTAGTTTTGCGATGGTGCATCTACCTCTTGAAGCCATAGGCTACTCTCATCCTGAACCAGATACTCTAAAAGCAAATGATACGCTTTATACGATCAGTAAAAGAATTCAAAAGATTCACTCAGAGTTTCCAAATATCAGTTATTATAATAACCATACAGGAAGTAAATTTACTTCAAATTTAAAAGCTATGCGAGAGTTGATACCCATACTGCAAAAATATGGCATAAATTTTATAGATAGTAGAACCACGGCTGCTACAAAGGCTGGAGTTGTTTGCAAGGCTCTGCATATTCGGCTTCTCTCAAGAGATGTCTTTTTGGATAATGTTGCCAAGCCAAAAGAGATACTAACTCAGTTAAAAAGAGCTGTAAAGATAGCCAAAAAGAGTGGGTTTGCCATAGCCATAGGGCATCCACATAAAAATACAATGAAGACTTTAATGGGAGCTAAAAAGTATCTGAATGGTGTCAAAGTTGTATATGTAAATGAGCTATAAGTGCAAAAGATAGATTTTAAATTAACAGAGTTTTCAACTCTCAAAGATTCTCCCAAAGAGGTCTATTTTAAAGGAGATCTTTCACTTTTGAAGAAAACAAAAGTTTCTATTGTTGGAACCAGACATCCGATTTCATATACTAAGCAGTCGTGTTTAAAGCTTGGAACCGCCCTTAAAAAAAGAGGTGTCTGCATAGTGAGTGGAGGAGCCATGGGAGTTGATGCACTTGCTCATAAATCTGCTTTTCCAAACACCATAGGCGTCATGGCAAATTCACTAGATATAGTTTATCCAAAAGTAAACTATTCACTTATAAAATCAATGGAGAAAGAGTCTCTTTTGTTAAGCGAATATGAGAAAAATACTCCGGCAACCAGATATAGTTTTGTTCTAAGAAATAGGCTTGTTGTAGCTCTGGGTGATGTTTTGGTTGTTTGTGAAGCAGATATAAATAGTGGCTCCATGAGAAGTGCTGAACTTGCACTAAAATATGGCAAGAAGATATATGTCCTGCCTCATAGAATCGGGGATTCAAAAGGCACAAACCAGCTATTAGAAGATGGACTAGCAACTCCGATTTATGATATAGAATCATTTGCAAATAGCTTTGCTACTCTTGAAGAGGAGAGTGATGAGATTTTAGAATTTTGCAAAAATGGTACAACTTTGCAAGATGCTATAGAAAAATATGGAGATAAAATATACGAGTATGAACTAAGCGGAAAGATAGAGATAAAAGATATGAGAGTAATTATATCATGAAATATGCCTGCATAGATGTCGGACTCAAAAGAGTAGGAGTGGCCATCTGCCTACAAGATGATATAGTCATACCTCAAAATGCAATCATAAGAAAAAACAGAAACCAAGCCGCTAGGGAAGTGGATGATTTTTTGAGTCAGTGGCAGATAGATGGACTCGTTGTCGGTATTCCCAAAGGCGGAAGTAGTAGTAAAGAGATGCAAAGAAGGATAGAACATTTTGTCTCTTTGCTAAATTTTTCAAAAGAGATTTTTTACCAAGATGAACACAGTTCAAGCAAAGAGGCAAAAGAGCAGATGCAAGGAATCACAAAACAAAAAAGAGATGGCAGGATCGACTCAATTGCTGCAAAAATTATATTGGAAAGATTTTTATATAGAAATTTATGATACAATAAACTGAGGTTTTTATAAAAGCATTTTGTGAGGCTCAGACCGCAGGGAGGATTTGTCCTCTAAGAAATGCTTTTATAAGAACCTCAATTTAGGTTAAAAAGGAGATTGTATGCAAGTAAATGTAAACTCTATAAACGCCCATATGGATTGGTTGGCGAATAATGCTAACAATATAGCAAATGTAAATACAGATGGATACAATGCGATAGATACAACTCTTGATGATGCCAATGCCAATATAGTAGCAAGTTCTAGCAGAAGTGAAAACGGAACAAATTTAGCCAAAGATTTAACAGAGCAAATCCCTATATCTGCAGGTGTCGAAGCAAATGTAAAAGCTATAGAGACTCAAGATAAGATAATAGGCTCACTGTTGGATATGTTGGCTTAGATTATCAACATCGCGTCGCCATAAGAGAAAAATCTATACTCTTTTTCTACCGCTTCTTTGTATAATTCCATCGTTTTTTCTATGCCTATAAAAGATGCAACTAGCATTATAAGCGTAGATTTTGGAAGATGAAAGTTTGTCAGGAGATGATTTACTCTTAGCGGCTTGTTTTCAGGATGCAAAAATAGATCACAATACCCCTCTTGCAGCTTTTTTCTAGCATAATACTCAACCGTTCTAGTGACAGTCGTGCCAACAGCCAAGATAGGTTTGGATGAGTTGATCAACTCTTTTGTCTCTTTGTTTATGTTAAAGTATTCACTGTGCATTTTATGTTCTTTTATATCCTCGCACTCTACAGGTTTAAATGTTCCAGCCCCTACATGTAGAGTCAAAATTTTTGTCTCAAATCTTTGTTTAAGTTCGCTAAATTTCTCTTGAGTAAAGTGTAAAGAGGCTGTCGGGGCTGCTACTGCACCTCTGTTTTGGGCGAAAACACTTTGATAATCCTCTTTGTCCTGCTCGCAATCTTCTCTTTTTATGTATGGAGGTAGTGGGATATGTCCTATCTTTTCAAGTATATCAAAGAGTTGATGGGTTTGGATTTTTTTGCCATTTTGGCTAAAATCGACGATCCTTGTTCCATCATCTTTTAGCTCTATGATTTGAGCCTCTAAAGAGTTGTCAAAAAGTAGCTTTACCCCCTCTTTAACTCTACCTCTTATATATACGCTGTAGAGATTCTCTTGAAGTGGTGAGTTTAAAAGTAGTTCTATTTTGCCACCACTCATTTTTTTGCCAAAGATTCTAGCTTTTATTACCTTGGTATCGTTTAAAATCACGGCACAATTTTTGGGAAAATAGTCAAATATATCTCTAAATTTGATATGCTTTACACTATCTTTATCTCTGTCATATACCAAAACTCTAGCATCATCCCTGTTTGTGGAGGGATGAGTAGCTATGAGAGAAGAGGGCAGAGTGTAGTCATATGTAGATACGCTATATGAATCTAGCAACTACTTTTGCTCCTCGATCTCTTTTATCTCCTCTTCTTTCTCTTCGTTCTCATCTTCATCTTTTTTATTCGCAGGATTTACCATGCGAGCTACTATGATAGAGAGTCCGTAGAGTATGACCAAAGGTCCTGCCATCAAAAATTGAGTTAGAACATCAGGAGGAGTCAGTATCGCGGAGACTGCAAAGATGATGATAATCGCATATCTGAAAAACTTTATAAGTGCTTCATCATCAACAAGTCCAAGTTTTGCAAAGAAAAATGTGATAACAGGAAGCTCAAAAGCTATACCAAATCCGATCAAAAGTTTAGTGAAAAAACCAACATATTCACCGATACTAGGAAGTGCGGTAAAGAGTTGAGAGCCAAAGTTTATAAGAAAATTAAATCCGATTGGCACAACAACATAGTAACAAAAAGCCGCACCGCTTATAAACATAAAAGTTGCAAAAAAGACAAATGGCAGTACAAGTCTCTTCTCCTCTTCATAAAGACCAGGAGAAACAAAGAGCCAAAATTGCCAAAAAAGTACAGGTAAAGAGAAGATAAATGCAGTAAAAAACGATACTTTAAGTGCCGTAAAAAATGGTTCCTGAACTTTTGTAAAGATAACATGCGAGCCTTCTGGCAAAACACCATTCAATGGATGTATCATCCAAGCAAGTATCGGCTCCCAAAATGAGAAACAGACAAAAAACATAACAAATATAACTGCTATCGATATGCCTAGTCTTTTCCTAAGTTCTGCTAAATGAGGTTTAAGTTCTTCAAACATCTTTATCCTCTTTTTCTGTTTCTTCTACTGTATGTTTCATAACTCTGTTAGTTCCCATAGGGTCATTGATGCTCTCTTTTGTTTTTTGTACATCATCTTTTAGATTTTTTATACTCTCGCTTATATCTTTTGTGCTGCTTTTTATCTCTTCTAGTTCATCAAAAGAGAGCTGCTTTTTAGCACTGGTTGCAGCTGAATCCAGCTTTTTCTTGTACTCTATAGCTTCCTCTTTTAACTCTTGAATTTTCATCTCTTGTTCTATCGACGATTTCGCTTCATTTATACTGCTTTTAAAACTTTTGAAAAATTTTGCGATTTGTACCATCGCTTCAGGAAGTTTATCGGGACCTAAAAAAAGTACAGCGATAATTGCAACTAAAAGTATCTCACTAAAACCCATTCCAAACATAATTACACCTTTTGTATTAGAAGAGTGATTATATCTTATATTTAATCAAAAAAAGATAAAATTACATTATGAGGAGTTTTTGTGAAAAAAGCTATTTTACTTTTAAATATGGGTGGACCCAATGATATATCTGAAGTCAAAACTTTTTTGACAAATATGTTTAACGATAGAGCCATAATAGATGCACCAATACTCATAAGAAAATTTATATCTTACTATATAGTAAAAAAGAGATTGCCTGAAGCTAAGAAAAACTACAGACTCTTAGGTGGAAAATCTCCCATAGTTGATTTTACAAAAGAGTTGGTTAAGGAGTTGGATAAGAAGCTAGAGATGGATGTTTTTTACATCATGCGATATACTCCACCATTTGCTATAAGCGTACTTGAAAAAATTAAGAATTATGATAGTTTTTTTGTTGTGCCTTTGTACCCGCACTTTTCCAAAACCACAACGCAATCTTCGCTTGATGACCTTTTTAAAAGTGCTAAAAAATTAAATATACCAAAAGAAAAATTTACAGTGATAGAAAGCTTTTATGATAATGAAATATATAATTTCACGATAGTCCAAAAGATAAAAGAGGCTCTTGGAGACGATGATGCGAAAGATTTTGAGCTTATATTTTCAGCTCATGGATTGCCTCAAAAGATCGTAGATAGTGGTGATCCGTATATGAAACATATAAAACAAAATGTTTTTAGAGCAAGAAAAGAGCTTCTAAAACAGGGGGTAGATTTTCACAAAACACATCTTGCATATCAATCAAGAGTAGGGAAAATGGAGTGGATAAAACCATATCTAGAGACAAAGTTAAACTCTTTAGAAAAAAGAAAAGTTATCATATATCCAATAGCGTTTTTAATAGATAATTCTGAAACAAAATATGAACTTGATATAGAGTATAAAGAGATAGCAAAAAAGATAGGCTTTAAGGAGTATAGAGTCGCAAGTGCCCCAAATGCTGATATGAGTGAAACGATAATCAACCTTTTGCAGAAGCAGACCTCCTCTTAAGCTGTTTCTTAGAGGCAAATCCTCCCGTTTGTCTGAGTCTCACTAAACAGCTTAAGAGGAGGTCTGCTTCAATCCGTAATGAACAGTGCTAACTCATCGCTTAAAAAGTAGTTATTATTATAGTATCTATCATTTTTAAATCTAAGTTTTTGATCCTCTAAAAGTATCTTTGCTTGGGATGTCTCTTTTGTGTTCAACTCCTCTTTTGCTATGCCTACCTTGCTTCTTAAACCTAGAAAAATCTTCTCTACATGTAGATCGTTTTGGGTTAAATTTTCTACCTTTTTGTATATCGGTTCTTTTATGTATCTTTCTATATCAAAATGAGGATAAAATCTTCTATTTTCTAAAAATCCAACCGCTCCAGCACCGATACCAATGTAGTCTTCATGTTTCCAGTATCCTAGATTGTGAACACTTTGGTAAGTCCCAAAATTTGATATTTCGTATTGTGCAAAGCCATATCTTTTAATCTCGTTGATAAAAAAATTAGCTAGTTCCAAGGAGTCTTTTGAGACTTCAGGTGTTTTTGAGAAAGGTGTATTTTCTTCTATGGTCAAAGAGTAGGCGCTGATGTGATTTATGGGTAGAGATTTTGCGATTTTCAGGTCATTTAAGAGGATATTCTTATCATCAAGCTTTGTTCCGTAAATCAAATCTAACGATATATTTTGAAATCCTAATTCAAAAGCTTGAATCACTGCTTGTTTGGCTCTTTTTTTATCATGGTTTCTGCCTAAAAATTTCAATTTTTCATCATTGAAGCTCTGCACACCAAAACTTATGCGGTTTACTCCTAGATTTTTCATTCCACTTAGCCACTCTTTTGTTGCTGAGTTTGGATTTGCTTCTGTTGTGATTTCTGCATCTTTTTTGAGATATGGTTGTAGCATTTCAAAAAACTTTTTGTAGAGTTTAGGCTTTATGGTTGATGGTGTTCCCCCACCTATAAAAAGGGAGTCGATGCTCTGCTTGGTAGGTTTAAATATTTTTAGTTCCTCTTCTAGTTGAACAACTATAGACTCCATGTATCTACTTTTTAATTCAAACTTATCGACATAAGAGTTAAAAGCACAATAGAAGCATTTACTGTCACAAAAAGGTATATGAAGATATATAAGCATTTATAAATCACTTTTTTGATAATATTTTATCTAAAATAACATAAGGCTATCCAAAATGTCAGAAGTCAAAAAATATAGACCAAATGTAGCAGCAGTTATACTATCTAGCAGATATCCGTTAGTCTGTGAATTTTTGATAGCTAGAAGAGATGATATTAAAGATGTGTGGCAATTTCCTCAAGGTGGTATAGATGGAGATGAGAGTGCAAAAGAGGCGCTTTTTAGGGAACTAAAGGAGGAGATAGGTACAGATAAAATAGAGATTTTAGCTACTTATCCGCAGCAGTTGAAGTACGATTTTCCAAAGACTATCGCAAAAAGAATGTATCCGTTTGATGGACAGAGCCAGACATATTTTTTGGTAAAATTAAAACCAAATGCGAAGATAAAACTAGATACCAAGCATCCTGAGTTTGATGCATATAAATTTGTAAAAAGAGAAGAGATTTTTGATATGGTGACCTATTTTAAGAGGCCGGTATATCAAAAAGTTTTAAACTATTTTAAAAAAGAGGGTTATATTAACTAAGCAAGGGTGCTATATGCTAACAGTTCAAAAATATGGTGGTACAAGTGTGGGTACACTTGAGCGGATAAGAGAAGTTGCTAAAAGAGTAGCGAAAACAAAAGAGAGTGGTAGTGATGTTGTAGTGGTAGTTTCTGCTATGAGTGGAGAAACAAATAAGCTGATACAGATGGCAAACAGTTTTAGCGAAAATCCAAAAAGAAGAGAGATGGATCTACTGCTTAGTTCAGGTGAAAGAGTTACGAGCGCACTTTTAGCGATACTCTTAACTGAGATGGGATATGAAACCATCGCTATGAGTGGAAGACAAGCTGGAATCATAACAGATGGCGTGCATACGAAAGCCAGGATAGAGCATATAGATAGAACTCACATAGAAAAAGAGTTAAAAAAGGGTTTAATTGTTGTGGTGGCAGGTTTTCAAGGCATCACTGAAATTGGTGAAGTTTCAACGCTTGGCAGAGGTGGAAGCGACTTAAGTGCAGTAGCGATTGCCGGAGCTTTGGAGGCTGATATTTGTGAGATATATACTGATGTAGATGGTATATATACGACTGATCCAAGAATCGTTCCCAAAGCTAAAAAACTCAAACAGATCAGTTATGATGAGATGCTTGAACTTGCAAGTTTGGGTGCAAAAGTTTTACAAACTAGGTCAGTTGAATTGGCAAAAAAATTAAATGTTAATTTAGTAACAAGAAGTAGCTTCAATGACAATGAGGGTACACTTATAACAAAAGAAGAGGGTATTATGGAAAAGCCGTTGGTGAGTGGTATAGCGATAGATAAAAATCAGGCAAGAGTTACGCTAAGAGGAGTTTCGGATAAGCCCGGAATTGCTGCTGAGATATTTAGAAAATTGGCAGATGAGGGTGTAAATGTAGATATGATCATACAAAATGTTGGTGTTGATGGTGCTACAAATCTAGGTTTTACTGTTCCTCAAGATGAGCTTGAATTAACAAGAAAATCTATGGAAGAGATAGAGGCATCTCAAAGTTTGGAATTTGATAAGCATGTTGTCAAGGTTTCTGTGGTAGGAGTTGGTATGAAATCTCATAGTGGTGTAGCTTGTACAGCTTTTGATACACTTGCTGATGAAAATATAAATATAGAGATGATAAGTACCAGTGAAATCAAGATATCGATGGTGATACATGAAAAGTACGGAGAGTTAGCAGTGAGAGCTCTTCATGATGCCTATAAATTGGACAAATAGTGCAAAAATTTTTAAAGTGGACGCTAGATCATATCAGAAAAGATGGCTCTATGATGAGTTGGATGGAGGAGAAGAGATTTGAGTGGGTACCCTTAAATGTTTCCATGCTTAAAAATCTGATGGCAGGGCACACTATAGTTGTTGTCACCGATGATGAGAGAGAGTGGTTTTGTGATTATATGCTCAGAGATATAAACAGACTCTCAAAAAACAGACCGCTTCTACCTTTTGTTTCTCTAAAGTCATTCTATCCGAACCTGAAAACAATCAAAACAAAAGAGGATATAGAGTTGCTTGAAAATATGCTCTATCAAACTTTTTCAAATGGATTTACATATTTTTATATAGGTAAAAACAGTAATATCAAGATGCAGATAGCCAAAAGAAGAGATGACAGTTTTATCTGGGTGATGGATGAGCAGTTGCAAAACAGCTTTTTTCTCTCTAGTGGGGATGAGAATTTGGATATCAAACTGATTCAGCTCTATAAGCTTTTGGATAAAAGTATAAATGCACTACTTTTTGCAGAGGTTGATCTTGAAGATTGAGAATGAATCTACTAGCTACATTTTAGTTTGTAAAGATTTACAAAAAGCTTATGAAAAGATTTTGAGTGAGTGTGAAGGAAAAAATTTTAAAAGTTTTATCAAAAATGATCAGAAACAGAGCGAAGATTTTTTACTTGAAGATGCAAAAAATGTTGTAAAAGAGGCTTTTGTTGCACAAAGCGAGACTAAGATTTTGATACTTGGTGCGAAAAATTATAACATTTATGCTCAAAACTCACTTTTGAAGATATTAGAAGAGCCTCCTAGAAATATACTCTTTATCATTGTGTGTGAGTCAAAGAGCGTGTTGCTTCCGACTATCCGATCTAGATTGCTCATAAAAGAGTTACGCAGTGATGAGCAAAAAGTAGAGTTGGATTTAGATTTGGAGAGACTTACCCCTAGAGAGATATATGATTTTGTTCAAAAAAATTTAAGAATCAAAAAAAATGAGTTGAAAGTTTTGGTGCAAACTATCGTAACAGAGGCAATTATTAAAGCCAAGATGGATTTTACAACAAAGGAGCTGGACTATTTCCAAGAGCTTTTATACCTAAGCGATCTTAACTCTAGGGCTACAAATATACTCATCTCTTTACTGCTTAGCATCTATCAAAAAAGGGCATAATGTGAGAGCTTACAGGTTATCAAAAGAGAGTGAATTTGATAAAATATTTTCCAAGTTGGGAGTTACTAAAGAGGGTTCTTTGATTTTGCAAAAAAAAGCAAATTTGAATTTTATATATATCAAAGAGTTGCGCTCCCCTGCTGCAAATATACTAAAACAAGATGCTCTTTCACTTGGGGCTGATCTGGCAGTACCTAAAAACTGCGTTACATGTAGTGAAAAATTTGTCGATGCTATTTTAATAGCAAATGATATGCAGTTAAAAACACTATCTAAAAAAGAGAAAATTCAACCCTTTGGTTTAAAAGATTTAGCATCGCAAATCTCATCATTGGCTACCAAAAAAAGAGAGAAAACGAAGATAATGGGTGTCTTAAATGCCAATAGTGACAGTTTTTTCCAAGATAGCAGATTTAGTGCTAAAAATGCAGAAGAAAAAATTCAAAAGATGATAGATGATGGAGCTGATATCATTGACATTGGGGGAGTTTCTAGCCGTCCCGGAAGTGTGGGTGTGAGTGAAGAGGAGGAGTTTGAGAGAGTAAAAGAGATCATCTCTCTAGTCGGTAAAGAGAAATTTTACCAACAGGTAGAGTTTTCGTTAGATAGTTACTCTACTTTGAGCCTAAAATATGCACTAGATAATGGCTTTGGCATCATAAATGATATAACAGCCCTACATAGCGACAGTGTGGCAAAACTAGCTGCAGATTATAATGCTACAGTTGTGCTTATGCATAAGCTTGGAACTACTAAAGATATGCAAAAAAATCCAACTTACCAAAGTGTTATGTTGGAGATTGATGATTTTTTTGCACAAAGAGTCGCAAAAGCAAAAAGTTTTGGGATAAAAAAAATTGTTTTGGATGTTGGTATTGGATTTGGTAAGAGGCTTGAACACAATCTTGAGTTATTGCACAATCTTGAGCATTTTTTACATTTTGGTTATCCTCTGCTTGTCGGAGCTAGTCGCAAATCTATGATAGACATGATAGTACCTACTAAAACAGAAGACAGACTGCCCGGAACCATAGCATTGCATCTTGAGGCTATGAAAAATGGAGCGTCAATTTTGCGAGTTCATGATGTAAAAGAGCATATCCAAGCTGTAAAAATTCAAGAAGCCTTAATGGAGTCTTTTTAATGGAGTTTGAATTTTACTATTACATTATATTTTTAGCAGCTGGTTTTTTAGCAGGTTTTGTTGACTCTATCGCGGGAGGTGGTGGCATCATCACTGTTCCTGTTTTGTTGGCTTCTGGTATGCCACCACATATTGCACTTGCTACAAATAAACTTCAAAGCTCTTTTGGTAGTTTTACAGCTTCAATGAACTTTGTCAAAAAGGGACTAGTTGACCTTAAAGAGGTCTATTTGGGTATAATTTTTACATTTATCGGAGCGATGATTGGCACTAAGATTATACTTTTGCTTGATGCTTCCATTTTGCAAAAAATCATACCATTTATGCTTATAGTTATATTTTTATATACCCTGTTCAATCCAAAATTTGGAAAATTGGATAAGAAAAGCAGACTTTCTATTCCTATCTTTTTTCTTATTTTTGGACTATTGATTGGATTTTATGATGGTTTTTTTGGACCTGGGACAGGAACATTTTGGACTATAGCATTAGTGACTTTGATGGGCTTTAACTTGAAAAAAGCGACTGCAACTACAAAAGTGATGAATTTTACGAGCAATATAGTCTCTTTGGGAGTTTTTCTTTTCAGTGGAAATGTTCTCTTTCTTGTAGGAATTCTAATGGGTTTTGGACAGATATTTGGAGCATTTGTTGGTTCCTCAATGGTGGTTAAAAAAGATGTCTCATTTATAAGAGGATTTTTTCTCTTTATAGTAGGCATAACAATATTGAAATTGGTTTATGATAGTTGGTTAAAATGAATTTAGAAAATTATAAAGATGCAGTTGAGAGACTGAATAGTTGGGCAAAGGCTTATTATACGCTTGATAATCCGATAGCTAGTGATGAAGAGTATGATGAACTTTATGCCAAGGTGGAAAAATTTGAGAAACATAATCCTGCTCTTGTGTTGTCTAGCTCGCCTACAAAGAGAGTAGGTGGGATTGTTTTAGAGGGTTTTGAAAAAGCAAAACATCTCAAACCAATGTGGAGTATGGAGGATATTTTTAGTGTTGATGAACTTGATACTTGGATAAAGAGGATAAAAAAAGTTTCAGATAGTTTTACATTTTATTGTGAGCCAAAATTTGATGGTGCCAGTTTGGATGTGATTTATGAAAATGGAAAACTAAAACAGGCTATAACTAGAGGCGATGGCAAAATAGGTGAAGATGTAACGCAAAATGCTAAAACTATAGGCTCGATTCCGCTTGAGATCGATTATAAAGAGCTCATTAGTATCACTGGTGAAGTGGTGATAGCAAAAGATGATTTCGAAACAATAAATAGAGCCAGAATGCAAAATAAAGAGACGCCATTTGCGAACCCTAGAAATGCAGCTGCAGGGAGTTTAAGACAACTAGACACCAAAATCACAGCGAAGAGGAAGCTGTTGTTTTACCCATGGGGTATTGGAGAAAACTCTTTAAAATTTGATCTATTGAGTGATGTTATGAAATTTGTGTACTCTTTGGGCTTTCTAAAGCCACCAAATAGTGTTATAACAAAGAGTAGGGATGAAGTAGTAAAATTTTATAATGAGCTAGTAGCTATAAGAGAGAAGATACCTATGATGCTTGATGGAATGGCGATAAAGATAGATGAGATAACTCTAGAGATGGAGCTAGGTTATACCGTAAAATATCCAAAATGGATGGTTGCCTTTAAATTTCCTGCCATAGAAAAGGTAACAAAGATAAAAGATATAATCACCCAAGTCGGCAGAACAGGGGTATTAACTCCAGTAGCAATCGTTGAGCCAGTAAATATAGATGGAGCCGTAGTCGAGAGAGCAACACTGCATAATTTTGATGAGATAGCAAGAAAAGATATAAGGATAAATGATAGTGTCATCATCATAAGAAGCGGTGATGTGATACCAAAAGTGACAAAAGTATTGGTAGATAGAAGAGATGGCACTCAAAAAGAGGTAGCAAGACCAACAACTTGCCCTATCTGCCATAGTGAAGTTTTGGATGAGGGGATATTGATAAAGTGTCAAAATCTAACTTGTCCGGCTAGAGTTGTTAACTCAATCATACATTATGCTTCTAGAAAGTGTATGAATATAGATGGATTAGGCGATAAGATAGTAGAGCTTTTATACGAAAAAAAGTTAGTAAATAGCATAGAAGATTTGTATGCTTTGAGTTTGGATGAGCTTTTAAAATTAGAGGGATTTAAGGAAAAAAAGTCTAAAAATCTCATCTATTCCATCCAAAAATCAAAAATAGTAGAGCTACATAAGTTCATAAATGCACTTGGAATAGAACATATAGGTGAAGTAGCAGCTACAAAACTGGCTGAAAACTTTGGTTTTGATTGGATCGATGTGAAATATGAAGATTTGGTAAAAGTAGATGGTTTTGGTGAAGAGATCGCAAAGAGTTTAGAAGAATTTTTAAGAGTAAATAGAGATAAGATTATAAGATTGATGCAGATTTTAAGTGTTCAAAAACCAAAGAGTGAGCATATGATAGAGTCTATATTTAGTGCTAAAACTGTTGTTATAACTGGTGCAATGGCACAGCCTAGGGACAAGATACAAGAACTTTTGGAAAAACATGGTGCAAAAGTCACAAAGAGCGTCTCCAAAAAAACAGATTTTGTCATATATGGTAAAGATGCAGGCAGTAAATATGCAAAAGCTAAAGAACTTGGAGTAAATTTGATGAGTGAAGAGGAGATGTTTAGTGCGTTTAGATAACTATCTGTTTCAAAATGGATTAAGTGTGAGTAGAAACAAGGCTCAGGAGCTCATAAAAGCTATGCAGGTATTTGTAGATAATAAGATAATTTCAAAACCAAATTTTAGAGTAAGTGATGAGTCTAGGATAACAATTTTAAACCCGAAACAGTTTGTTAGCAGAGCTGGATATAAGCTAAAAACTTATCTTAGCGAACAAGAAATAGTGAATATAAAAGATATGGAGTGTCTGGACATAGGCAGTAGTACAGGTGGTTTTGTGCAAGTTCTTTTGGAAGAGGGCGCTAAAAAAGTTGTAGCAGTTGATGTCGGAAGTGATCAACTTCATGAGAGTTTGAGGCAAAATGATAATTTGGAGATTTTTGAAAACACAGACATAAGAGATTTTAAGTATAAAAGTAAGTTTGATATCATCACTTGTGATGTCTCTTTTATAGGAGTTGAGTATATACTACAAAGCATAGATAATTTTGCAAAAGGATATATAATCATACTTTTTAAACCACAATTTGAAGTTGGAAATGGCATAAAAAGAGACAAAAGAGGTGTTGTGAAAGATAACTTTGCAATAAAAAAAGCAAAAGAAAAATTTGAAGCATTGGCGATGCAAAGATGGGATATGATTGAGAGTAAAGAGTCTAGCCTGAAAGGAAAAGAGGGAAATGTTGAAACATTCTACTGCTTTAAAAAAAGATAAAATTGACTCAATAGCCATAGGCGTTTTTGATGGTTTTCATTTAGGTCATAAACAACTTACTGATAGACTTTCTAAAAATGGTGCGATTTTGATCATATATAAAGAGAAAGCAAATATTACACCAGGATTCAGTAGAGAGAGATTTACTAAATTTCCTTGTATATTTATGAAATTTTCTAGTATTAAAGATCTTGACTGCAAAGAGTTTGTAACTCTTTTGATGAGTGAATTTCCAAATTTGCAAAAGATTGTTATCGGATATGATTTCAAATTTGGGGCAAATCGTTCTTGTGATATATTTGATTTGAAGCAAATATTTAAGGGGAAAATTGTCGTTGTTGATGAGTTTTTTTTAGATGGAGACTCTGTACACTCCTCTAAAATAAGAGAATATATACAAAATGGGAAAATTAAAAAAGCAAATAGACTCTTAGGTAGAGAGTTCAGTATAAGCGGTAAAGTGATAAAAGGGCAGGGAATTGGCTCAAAAGAACTCGTTCCAACTCTAAATATAGATATAAAAAATTATATTATGCCAAAACACGGAGTATATATAACAAAAACAAAGATAGGTGAAAAAATATACAAATCAGTCACTTTTGTTGGATTGCGAAAAAGTACAGATACAAAATTTTCTTGTGAAACACATGTAATTGGTGAGAATATTTCAAATACAAATGAAGTTGAGATCTTCTTTGTGGATTTCATAAGAGAAAATAGAAAGTTTACCTCACTTTCGGAGTTAAAAAAAGTAATTTCAGACGATATAGATGTTGCTAACTCTTATTTTTATACATCAGATCATCAGATAGTTTAAAAATTTTATTGAATTCATCATTTTTGTTAAATTTTACTATGCCAAAAGAAAAAGTGATATTGAATGTTTTTTCTTTGTGCTTTAAATTTGTGCTTCTAAGGTTTTTGTTTATGATATCCAAAAGTCTTGTTAGATTTTTTTTGTTGTGACGCTTGCTTATGAGAATAAATTCGTCACCAGCAAATCTCACAGCAAAACTATCCTCAACTTTTCTAAGAAGTGAGCCTATCATAGTTAAGACTTTGTCTCCAACTAAGTGTCCATAATTGTCATTTACGGATTTAAAATGGTCTATGTCTATAAATGCAAAGACACCGTCATGTTGAAATTTTTCAAACTCTAAAAATTTTTCATATAGCCATCTTCTGTTGTATATTTTTGTAAGTTCATCTATATATAGGTCTTCTTGAAGATGCATAATTTTTCTCTCTAGTGAAATAACCGCATTTTCTATAACTTTTAAGTCATTATCATTTTTTTCAACTATGGCTGTACGAGCTTTTTGAATATTGGATTTTAATTCGTGAGTTGATTCTTCGGTTTCATCTTTCATCTTCTGAATTTTTTTAAGAGCATATATGAGAGCTTTTT
>JALSKH010000146.1 GCA_026988975.1 Campylobacteraceae bacterium | reverse complement strand
AGCTTTTTATCCACTTTCTTCTCTCTTTTAGATATAATTTTATCGGATTATATCTAAAAAAGGTGTCAAATGGATGAAATTTTTAAAAAACCTATAAAAAAACAGTTTGAATTTGATGAAAATGTTGCAACTGTTTTTGATGATATGCTAGATCGCTCTATTCCTTTTTACAAAGAGGTCATATCGCTAGTTTGTGAAATTATAGACCTACATGTAGAGGAAAATTCAGTCATAACAGATCTAGGTTGTTCTACGGCAAACACGCTGCTTGCCCTTAATGAAAAAAGCAATAAAAACCTGAGGATGATAGGTTTTGATAATTCACAAGCTATGCTTTCTCAAGCACAAAGAAAAATAGATGCATACGGTATGGATATTGAACTGAGGCTTGAAGATATTTTGGAAGCAAAACTGCCCAAAAGTGATGCTATAATCGCAAACTATATGTTACAATTCATAAGACCACTTCAAAGAGAAAATTTTATAAAAAAGATATATGATGCATTAAATGAAAAGGGTATATTTATATTTAGTGAAAAAATTATATATGAAAATGTAGAGTTAAACAAAAAGATGATAGATATCTACTACAATTTTAAAAAAGCAGAGGGTTATACACAGTTTGAAATATCACAAAAAAGAGAAGCTTTGGAAAATGTTTTGGTTCCTTACAGTGAAGAGGAAAACAGAAACCTGATACTAAAATCAGGTTTCAAAGAGATACAAACACTGTTCAAGTGGGGAAATTTTGTAACATTTTTAGTGCTAAAATAACTCTGGATGGTTTCTTTTGATGTGATTTATGACTATGATTATCTCCTCTAGCCCCATCTCTGAGTCATCATCATCGTCAAATACTTCATCTATAGTATCCAGGTAGATATCAACAGCCTTTTTTAGATTTTCCTTTTTTACACCTGCGAAAAATAGTGCAGCATTTAGCATATCTGAGAGTTGCATCGCTAACTCTTCGATCTCAATCTCAATCTCTTCTATATTTTTATCTAGCATTTTTTCCTCCCGCTTTTTTTGTTATCAACTCTTCTATCTGTTTTTTTATGTTTTTATATACAAAACCATCTTTAAAACTTCCAACCAAACCTCCACTGGCATTTGGATGTCCGCCTCCATTTGCCAAGTGTGCCGCCATTTTACTTACATCTACTTTGCCATTTGCTCTAAGGCTTATCGTTTTTCTTGAAGTAATATCCATAAAAAAGTCAAAATCAGGATTTGCCTTCAAAAAGTCATTTCCAATCACGGAAACATTCCCGATGTTGTAGGTCAAGATACCCCTGTGTTGTTCATACGATATACTCATCTTATCGGCATTTTTAGTTAACATTTTAACATTTTGTTTAGATATGAGATTATTTAAAGTATCATCTTTTTCCTGTCTAAATATCTCTTTTTTGATTTTATGAATATTTTCATCAAGAGCTATATGTGGATTTGGAAGGTTAAAATATGGTTGGATTTTAGTTAAAAGATCAAACATATATAGCGAATTTTCTTTTGGAAACATTATCCTGTTTATCTCTTTAGCACCACTTACTAAGCCAAGGCATACTTTGCCAAGTTCAAACTCATCTTTGTCATCAAGCCAAATATCGACAGCATTTACAACTTCTACAAATTTTGCTAAATTGCTCTCTTTTTGAAAGACAGAAGAGAAGAAATCGTAAGTTATTTTTGTCGCACATCTACTATCATCAAGATAGTACCATTCAAAATCATTTGCACAATCTTGACCAGATTTGTGGTGGTCTAATAGTAAAATCATTATCTCTTTATTTGCAATTTTAACTCTGGCATCAAAATTTTTAGCTTGTTCAGGAGTGAGATTGAGATCAGTTATAAGTATCAAATGTTTTGAGGACTCTTCATCTAATATGTCGCTAAAAATCTCTTCAAATCTTTCATTTATCTCTTTTCCATAGTTTGAATTATAAAATTTTATGTTTTTAAAGTAGCTATTTGTCACCATTTGGCAACCATAACCATCTAGGTCAGTGTGTGATAAGTGGTGAACTTTGTAATTATTCATGTAACTGTTTTCCTTATAAATTTTCTATTTCGATTGTTCCAACAACTTCAAATTTTGCATTTGTATCTATCTCTGCGTGACTCAAAACTACAACATCAAGATTGAATTTTTCAAATATATCATTTAATGATTTTCTCAAAAGTGGATCTACAACGATGATGACTGGAGCGATTCCTTTTTGTAAAACCTTAGCTGCTTCATCACTGATGACTTGTACTAACTCATTGATTTGCCCAATATTTAGAATCAAATCTCTAACTCCATCTCTATCATGCAGAGCATCAAGCATTTTCTGTTCTGTATTTGCATTGAATGTTAAAAGTTTTATAAAACCATCCTCGGTTTTGTACATCTTTGTTATGATTCTGGAAAGTTTTGCCCTGACTTGTTCGGTGATTATCTCAACATTTCTAGTAACTTCTGCTATATCACTTATGGTCTCTAAAATAGTTAGCATATCTTTTATAGGTATCTTTTCGTGAAGTAGAGATTTTAATACTTTTTGAATAAGTCCGATATTTGCAACTTTTAAGCAATCCTCAACCACGACAGGGAAATTCTCTTTTGTTTTATCTATGAGTGCTTGTACATCTTGTCTTGTAAGCAGTTCTTCAGAGTATTTTTTGATAAGTTCGCTAAGATGAGTAGATATAACAGTTGCAGAATCAACAGTTGTATAGCCTTTTATGATAGCATCCTCTTTTTTGTCCGCATCTATCCATATGGCATCAAGTCCAAAAGCCGGCTCTTTTGTGGCTATTCCATCTACGCTATCTATAACCAATCCACTATCCATTGCCAAGAATTTATCTGGGTATATTTCGCCTGAGCCTATCTCGGCACCTTTTAAAAGTAGTTGGTATTGATTTGGTTGAAGATGCAGATTATCTCTGATTCTTACTTGTGGTATGAGATATCCATAATCTGTGGCTATCTTTCTTCTCATACTTTTGATTCTCTCAAGAAGGTCTCCGCCTTGTGCAGGGTCAGCTAGCTTGATGAGTTGGTAGCCCAAATCAAGCTCAAGTATCTCAAGTTTGAGTATGTCATTTAATGTCTTCTCTTCCTCTTCTTTGAGTTGTGTGGCTGATTTTTGAGGTGGTTTATTGTTGCTCTCTTGCGGTTTATCTAAATCAACAATATCAGGTTTTTGTGAAAATAGATTTTTGATAGAAAAATTCTCCTCCACGCTCTTTTTCATAAGGTATGCAAGAGTTAAAAATATCAATCCGACAAAACCAAGTGATATAGTAGGAAGTCCTGGAACCAAAGCAAATAGGATCAAAATAAGTCCAACTATAAAGAGCGTTTTATAGTCGCTAAAGAGTTGATTTACTGCCCCTATCGCAAAGTTTTCATCTCCTTTGTTTGCCCTAGTTATTATAATTCCTGTAGCAGTTGATGTGATGAGAGCAGGAAGCTGAGAGACCAATCCATCACCAATAGTTAAGATTGTGTAAGTTTTTGCACTTGTAGCTAAATCTAAATCATACTGAAAAGCTCCTATCAAAAAACCACCTATTATGTTTATAATGGTTATTATTATACCAGCAACTGCATCACCTTTTACAAATTTACTGGAACCATCCATTGCTCCATAGAAACTCGCCTCTTGAATGATATCTTCTCTTCTTTTTCTAGCGGTTTTTTCGTCTATCAAACCAGCATTTAAGTCAGCATCTATCGCCATCTGTTTTCCTGGCATCGCATCAAGAGTAAATCTAGCAGCGACTTCAGCAACTCTGGTTGAACCTTTTGTGATAACCATAAAGTTTATAATTACAAGTATCGAAAAAACTATAACGCCTATGACATAGTTTCCACCCACTACAAACTCTCCAAAGCTAGATATGATTTCACTGACGGCATTTGGCCCTTCGTGTCCATGGCTGAGTATCATTCTGGTTGTAGCTATATTTAATGAGAGTCTATATAGTGTTATGATCAGTATGAGAGTTGGAAAAGTTGTTAAGTCTGTTGGTTTGGGAATATACAATGAAATTAGTATAATCAAAACAGAAATTGAAAGCGATATAGTAAGGAAAAAATCAAGTGCAGAACTAGGAAGAGGTACAATTATGATAGCAAGTATAGCTATGATAAAAAAGACCATGGTTAAGTCTTTTGCTTTTAAAATTGGTTTTAATACGGTGGAAATTGTCGTTAAAAAACTACTTTTATCTTTTGCCATTAATTTTCAGTTATATCTTTTAGTGTAATTTTATCTAAAAAGAGATCTATCTTCATTTGCAATTTGGTTAATACAGGGAGTAACTTGCAGAAATCTTCTTTTCCACTAGGGCATTTGGAGTCAGGTAAAGAGCACTCAAAAACTTTTGTTGGTTTTTTTTCCGCAGATTCTATGATAGTCCTAAGGGTTATATCTTCAGGATCAACTGCCAGTAAGAAGCCGCCCTTTGTTCCTTTAAAAGATTTTAAAATATTTTCTTTTGCAAGAGATTGGAGAATTTTTGCCAAAAAACTTTTGGAAATTCCTAATTTTGTAGATAGAGTATCTACATCTTGAGGAAAATCCTTTTCAGAAATCATAATAAGTGATAACAGTGCATATTCGCTAGCTTTTGTCAATAACATAAAAACCCTTTTTTAAAATAGGACTATTATTGTACTAAATATAAACTAGATTTTACTTTAACTTATAGACTTTTTTTCTATATTTGGATATAATACCGTCCCTCTGAAGAGATAGAGCTTAAAAATCTACTCTTCACTTGGGGAAAATTACCAATCAAGGAGGTCATTATGGCTTTAGGTTCGGCGGAAAAATTAGAAATCGTCAACAAATTCGGAAGAAAAGAGGGTGATACAGGTTCACCAGAGGTTCAAATAGCAATTTTATCTAAAAGAATTTTGGATTTAACAGAGCATTTGAAGATAAATAAAAAAGATCACTCTTCAAGACTAGGTCTTTTAAAATTAGTTGGTCAAAGAAAAAGACTTTTAAGATATCTTAAAAAGACAAATTTTGATAAATACAGCGAACTTATCAAAGAATTATCTATCAGAGATAAATAGTAAACCTCTCTTAAGAAGCCAAATTATTTTTTTGGCTTCTTAGCACTTACACATAAAACCGTATAAAAATCACAAAAAACATTGTAAAATTGTAACATTTCTTATAAAAAATGTATATATTTGGCTTAAAATATAGCAAATAGTAGATATTTTAGATACAATAATAGATATTTTATCTATATTTAGGTGTTATTAATTTTGTCTTGGTTAAAATAAGCCCTATGAAAACCAGTGATATTTTTAATCTCCTTCATAATGCAGTAGAGTCAAAATTTTTTGGAAAAAAAATCAGCCAAAGAGAGATGGCTGAGAGACTAGGAATTTCTATGAGAACATACCAAGACTGGAGACTCGGAAATTCTAAGCCGCAGGCAGCTATTGCTATATTTAAAATGTTAAGTGAACTAGAGGATGAAGAGGTTTTACGAATAACCAAACGCATCCGTTCAAAACTAAAGGAGAGTGCTTGAGTAATTTAACAAACAGAGAGAAACAAGCTCTTGATGAATTATTTGTTTCCTTAAATGGAAGTGGTTTTGTTACTATAAAAATTCAAAGTATAAAAAAAATCATCTTTAATATATATAGGTATTTAAAAATAAAAAATTCTATACAACTTCATAAAATACGATAACCTTGATAATTGACTTTATGCTCCATCGAGTCTATTTAAGCCTTGTAATAAGGCATTTATAAGTTTATGTTTAAAATATACATTCTCTTACTTTAACAACTTTCTCCTTTATATTTTCAAATTTTTAATAATTTTTATATGAATAATAATGACTAAATAACATTGAGTCTATCAGACTAAAGAAAACTACTTGACAAAACATCACTCAATGTTGTATAATTCTATCAGCAATTAAATGAAGAGAGTGCTAATCCTGAATTAGGTGGAAAATTTTATGAAGATGACCAAGAGAGAGATTATTTTAGAATCAATCATAAAAGAGTATCTAAAATCAAAAAGTCCTATTGGTTCTAGTGAACTTCATGAAAAAATGACGCTAGACATCTCACCTTCAACTATCAGGATATATTTCAAGCAACTCTCAAATGAAGGATCTTTGGTTCAGCTTCATGTAAGTAGTGGAAGAGTTCCTACTCAAAGCGCATTGAGAAACTATTGGACAAACAGAATTGAGCCACAAGTTCCTCTTGAGATTGAAGATTTAGAAAAGATTCAAGATTCGATTCATGATTATGGTTTGTATTGTATCTTGAAAAAGAGTAAAACTTCTATCTTAAATGAAGTTGTTAGTGTTGCAAAACGTTTTTTGATACTTGTTTTTGATGATGAAGAAGTTGTCTTGAAGTATCATAATAAGGTTGAAATTTTTTTAAAAGATTTCATAGGTTACAGTATGAAAGATTTGAGAAATATTGCATCATCTGTTGGTTTATATGAATTGCATAATAAACTAAATGACATATTCTTGAAAGAGGAACTCTTTGAAGAGGGCGTCAATGAACTTTATAGTATAGCTCAAGAGTTAAATGACAGAGCATTTATACAAAGAATAGAGTCGCCAAGTTTTTTGGATGCATTAAGTGTTGGCGTCTATTTTGATGATTTTGTGCCGAATGGATGTATGGCTGTTAAGCATAATGCTTTAGTAAACAAAGAAGCATCACAAATATTTTGTTTTGGAAAACTTGATAGTGATTTTGAAGGTTTTTTAAATAATGGATTAAAGGAGTAAGCATGAGTAAAGATGAAAATGAAGAAGAGTTGATACAGAGTGAAGAGGAGATATCTCAAGATGAGCCTGTAGAAGTGGAGAATGAAGAGGAGATTTTGATGCGGAAGCTCAACGAGTGTGAAGATAAGTATCTGAGAATGAATGCTGATTTTAATAACATTAAAAAGAGAATGGAAAAAGAGAAGATGATGGCGATCAGCTATGCTCATGAGCAGTTTGCTAGAGATCTGTTGCCTATTATCGACTCTTTGGATATGGCATTGGGTACCTGTGAAAAAGAGAGTTGCGAAGCAAGTGATGATCTCCTAGATAAAGTTAAGGAGGGAATAGTCCTAACGATAGAGCAGTTTAAGAAGACTTTTGAAAAACACGGGATCGAGTTGGTAAGCGTAGATGATGGTTTTGATCCAAATTTTCATGAAGCGATCATGCAACTTGAAAATGAGGAAAAAAACTCTGGCGAGATACTAGAAGTATTTCAAAAAGGTTACAAGATAAAAGATAGAGTACTAAGACCAGCGATGGTTAGTATAGTAAAATAATTTTAAAGGATAGAAAATGGGAAAAGTTATAGGAATTGATTTAGGAACAACAAATTCATGCGTTGCGATTTACGAGCATGGAGATAGTAAGGTTATACCAAACAAAGAGGGAAAAAATACAACTCCTTCTGTTGTTGCATATACCGATAAAGATGAAGTTTTAGTTGGTGATACTGCTAAAAGACAAGCAGTTACAAACCCAAAAAGAACCATATACTCTATAAAAAGAATTATGGGTCTAATGTGTGATGAAGATAAAGCAAAACAAGCAAAAGATAGACTACCTTATGAGATAGTAGATAGAAATGGTGCTTGTGCCATAGAGATTGATGGAAAAGTTTATACTCCACAAGAGATTAGTGCAAAAGTTTTAATGAAGCTAAAAGAGGACGCAGAGGCATTTTTGGGAGAGAGTGTTACTGATGCTGTTATCACAGTACCAGCTTATTTTAATGATTCTCAAAGAAAAGCGACTCAAGAAGCAGGAGTAATCGCTGGCTTAAATGTACTTAGAATTATAAATGAGCCAACAAGTGCTGCCCTCTCTTATGGCTTAGAGAAGAAAAATGCAGAAAAAATTGTAGTTTATGACTTGGGTGGTGGTACATTTGATGTTACAGTTTTGGAGACCGGCGATAGCGTTGTCGAAGTACTCTCAACCGGTGGAGATGCTTTCTTGGGTGGAGATGATTTTGATAATAGACTCATTGACTATCTTGCAGACGAGTTCAAAAAAGATACAGGATTGGATCTTAAAAATGATGTGATGGCTCTTCAAAGACTTAAAGAGGCTGCTGAAAATGCAAAAAAAGAGCTCTCTAGCTCAACTGAGACAGAGGTAAATCTTCCTTTTATAACCGCAGATGCAAGTGGTCCAAAACACTTAGTAAAAAAGATAACTAGAGCAAAATTTGAGTCATTGATAGAAGATTTAGTAGAAAAAACTATAACAAAAATCAAAGAAGTTGTTAAAGATTCTGATCTTGACAAGAGTGAGATAAAAGAGATTGTTATGGTTGGAGGAAGTACAAGAGTTCCTCTAGTTCAAGAGAGAGTTAAAGCATTTTTTGGCAAAGATTTAAATAAATCAGTAAACCCTGATGAAGTTGTAGCTATAGGAGCTGCGATTCAAGGTGCGGTTATCAAGGGTGATGTTAAAGATGTGTTGTTGCTCGATGTTACACCTCTTAGTTTGGGAATCGAAACACTCGGTGGTGTTACAACAAGATTGATTGAAAAAGGAACAACAATTCCAGTTAAAAAAACACAAATATTTTCAACCGCAGAAGATAACCAGTCAGCTGTAACCATACATGCACTCCAAGGCGAGAGAGAGTTTGCCAAAGATAATAAATCTTTAGGACAGTTTAATCTAGAAAATATCTCTCCTGCTCCAAGAGGCGTGCCACAAATCGAAGTTGCATTTGATATTGATGCAAATGGTATCTTAACTGTAAGTGCGACAGATAAGGCAACAGGTAAGCAACAAGAGATCAAGATAACAGGTTCAAGTGGACTAGATGAAAAAGAGATCGAAAAAATGGTAAAAGACGCAGAACTTCATAAAGAGGATGATGAGAAGAGAAAACAGGTTGTAGAGGCTAGAAACCAAGCTGATGCACTTGCTCATCAAACTGAAAAATCTCTTGAAGAGATGGGTGACAAGGTAGATGCAGGAGAAAAAGCTAAAATCGAAGATGCTCTTAAAGCACTAAAGGATGTTTTAGCTAATGATTCAGCAACAAAAGAGCAAATTGATGAAAAAGTAAAAGCACTAACAGAGGTGAGTCATAAATTAGCAGAGGCTATGTATAAAAAAGATGATGCCGCAGGTGCACAACCTAAAAAAGAGGCAAATCCTGATGATGAAATCATAGATGCCGAAGTAGAGTAGAGCACAACAAAACTAGGAGGGAAAATTTTCTCTCCTAGTTTATAACTGACCTTACGCACTATAAGCACACCTAGGTGATAAAAGTTGCACTCTAATGCAAGGAAGTATAGCAAAATTGTAGTTATTCTACTATGAAGCTATACTGACGCAGCAGTAGGGTGCAAATTTTATCATCCGTAGGACAGAACGAGAAAGCACCATCTGCTTCGTTAGTTCACTTTCACCGTAGCTTTGGCTACGCTAAAAGCAAACTGCCTCGCATATGATGCTTTCTCATTCTGCCTAGGTGTGTTTATAGTGTGTAAGGTCAGTTATTAAAATATTTACTTACTTTTGATAAAATTGAAAAATTTATCAAAAGGTTAAATATGCATATCAAATGGTTAAGTAAAATTACGAAATTAATTATTATGCTTTTGCTTGTGAGCGTATCTTCGCAGGCAAAGTTCATGAAACAAAAAATCCTCACTCCTGAAGAAGCTTTTAAAGTAACAGCACATCAAACCAATAGCGGTGTTGATATCAAGATAAAACTTGGTGAAAAAATGTATGCTTATGATGATAAACTCCATGTTGAACTTCTCTCTCCACAAAAAGTTTTATTGGATAAAGAATCAATTCGTCCAAAGCCGGTGAAATTTCATGATTTCATCGTACATAGAAAAGATATTGAGATTAAAATTCCAGCAAATATAATAGAAAAATATCTCAAAAATGGAAAATACAAGATTAAAGTTTCATATCAGGGATGTTCTGAAGTGGGACTATGTTACTCACCCATGAGTAATACATATGATTTTACTCTCAAAAGTGATACATTTAAAAAAGTACCTATTGCTGAAACAAAGAGTATAACTAGTGGACTTTCGCAAGAGGATAATATCGCCAATAGCATTAAAAATAGCAGTTTTTTGATGGTTCTATTGACATTTTTTGGATTTGGATTGCTACTCGCTCTAACTCCTTGTGTTTTTCCAATGATTCCTATCCTCTCATCCATCATAATTTCTCAATCTAAAAATATGAATACCAAAAGAGCCTTTTTTCTCTCTTTGGTTTATGTTCTGGCAATGTCCCTAGCTTATACGATGGCTGGTATATTGGCGGCTCTTTTTGGGGCAAATATACAAACCGCTCTTCAAAATCCTTGGGTTATCTCTGTGTTTAGCTTTATATTTGTGTTGTTATCACTCTCTATGTTTGGATTTTATGAGATACAAATGCCTAGTTTTATACAAACAAAATTATCTAAAAAAAGTGAAAACAGTCAAAATAGCGGTGTTTTAGGTGTTGCTATAATGGGCTTTTTGTCAGCTCTTATAGTCGGTCCTTGCGTTGCTGCACCATTAGCTGGAGCATTGATATATATAGGACAAAGTGGAGATGCACTACTGGGTGGCTCAGCACTTTTTGTTATGAGTTTAGGTATGGGAGTGCCTCTACTTATAGTCGGAGCAGGAGCTGGTAGATTTATGCCTAAGCCTGGTGTTTGGATGGATAATATCAAAGCAATTTTTGGTGTACTGATGCTGGCAGTTGCAATCTATATGCTCTCTCGCATAGTAAGTGGACAAATTTCAATGCTATTGTGGATGGCTTTGATACTTATAAGTTCAGTTTATATGGGAGCACTTGAGCCTATAAGGGAGAAAAAATCGGGATGGAGCAAACTTGTAAAAGGTTTTGGGATTATATTTTTTATATACTCTGTTTTTCTTTTTGTAGGCGCTATGAGAGGTGTTACAAATCCTCTAAATCCACTCCAAACCAAAGAGATTGCATCTGTTGTAAATGTGCAAACTAAACAAGTAATCACAAAACATGCTGTTTTTAAAACTGTAAAAACTTTAGATGAGTTAAATAAAATCATAAAAAATTCAAAAAAAATAGTTATGATTGATTTTTATGCTGACTGGTGTATAAGCTGCAAAGAGCTAGATGAAAATACATTTAAAAATCCAACAGTCAGGGCTAAAATGGATAGATTTAATTTGATAAGAATAGATGTTACAAAAAATGACTTAGAAGATAAAAAATTACTCAAAAGATTTAGTGTTTTTGGCCCACCGGCTATGATATTTTTTAAAAATGGTATAGAACTGAAGTCATTAAAAGTTGTCGGATATAAGGATGCGAAAGAGTTTTCATCACATTTAGATAAGGTTATTGAAAAATGAGTGGTGCCAAAGTTGTTCTTATTGTTGATGTGCAAAATATAAAAGATAAAGACATATTTGAAAAGCATCTCAAGAGAGAAGGTCTTAAAAAAGTAGAAAATGAGGATTTTGCGTATGAGGGTGAAGCGCACACTCATATTTTTAACACGAGAGCATACATACTTGATGTGGTTTCGAAAGGATTATCTAAAACAAGTTTTGATAGTTGTAAAATAATATTTCAAATTGGAGAAAATCCAGTTGAAGCATATATATATGAAAAGATGAAAAAAGAGTTTCGACAAGCAGAAGTTTGATTGTTGGAACTTTTTTTGCTTATAGAAGTAAGTACCTTATATCTTTAACTATGAGAGAAATATGAAAAAAACTATACTATTCCTAGTCCTTGCTTTGTTGTTTGCTGGTTGCTCCACGCACCCCGCAAATCCAAAAATAACCATGAAAGCCCCTTCATATGTAGATGAGTTGCCCCCGAAAGTAAATGATACGCCAAGATCAAACCCTGGAAGTCTTTTTGGGCAGGGCGATAATCCTCTGTTCGCAGATCTTAAAGCTATGCATATAAATGATATTGTAACTGTAACGATCAGCGAGAATATTACACAAAGTTCAAATGCTAAGAGAAATTTGACAAAAGATAGTAAAGATTCTCTTGGTGGTGGGTTAGTCACTGCATCCGGTTCAAATGGCGCTGTAAAAAGTTTGGCAAATAAGATAAATGGTATAACAAATATTGGCTTTCAATCTGACTCTACAAACTCATTTTCGGGAACAGGAACAAATAGTAGAGATGAAAAATTTACAACAACAATTTCAGCAAGAATTATTAAAATACTAAATAATGGAAACTATTTTATAGAGGGCAGCAGAGAGCTTTTGTTAAATGGGGAGAAGCAAATCATACAGATAAGTGGAGTAATAAGACCCTATGATATAGGGCAGACAAACACAATTGACTCAAAATATATAGCTGATGCAAAGATTCTATATAAAACACAAGGTGATATCGATCAAAATATGGAAAAACCATGGGGCTCAAAATTTATGGAGACTATTTGGCCTTTTTAAGCATAGAGGGTTAATATCCAAACCATAAAAACTATAAAGTAAGCCATAAAGACCAGCGCAGCTCCAGCATCTTTTGCTTTTTTTGCCAATTCATGATGTTCTAATGTCACTAAATCTACAGTTCTCTCTATGGCACTATTTGCAACTTCACAAATCAGAGGCAGAAACAGAGAAATTATCATAATTGATGTCTTTACATAAGATAGATGTAATAAAAATGCAAATATGCCCAAAATAAAAAAAGCCATAAGTTGTGCTTTAAATGATTTTTCATTTTGAAATATATCTTTTAGTCCTGCTAATGCATAGTTTGTATTTTTAAATAAGTTGTATTTTGGTTTGTTTAGCAAATTGAAATTCTTTCTCTAGTTTTTAACTGCTTTTGCAAGATCCCACATAGGCATAAATATACCAAGTGCCATCAAAAGAACCATTCCGGCAATAAAACCGAGTAAAATCGGCTCTATATAACTAGAAATATTGTCAATTATCTCATTAAATCTGGATTTAAAGTAGTTGGTAACTTTTTCTAACATTTTATCAAGTGTTCCACTCTGCTCGCCGGCACTAATCATTTGGATTAACATACCCTCAAACAGGCCTGTTTCTCTAAAAGCTTCGGTGAGCGATACACCTCTTTGGACGGACACATTTACACTACTCAATTTTTGCTTTAAATGCATATTGTCAAGTGTTAAAAGAGAGGTTTCCAGTGCGTCAGCTATAGGGATACCTGAGCGAATAAGCTCTGTAAATACAAGCGTAAATCTTGCCATTGTAGCATAAAATACTATATTTCCAATGAGATATACTTTCAGTATATATTGATCATATTTTTTCTTAAATTCTACATTGTTTGCGAGCATGTATTTGAAAAATATTATAGTAGCAATTATGAAGCCTAAAAGATAAAAGCCATAGTTGTGAATGATATTTTCTAAAAAGAGTAGTATTTTAGTTGGCAGAGGAAGTTCAGTCTTAAATTTTGAAAATATCTCTTTAAATTTAGGAACAACATAAACCATTAGAATGGTAAATGCAACAGCAATTGCCACCATAACTGTAATTGGATATCTCATAGCTTTTTTAAATTTTTGTCGATTCTCTTCCATCTCTTCTAGGATTTCAGCCAGTTTTTCTAAAGATTCTGACATGTTTCCTGTGCTTTCGCCAAGTTCAACTAAGGCTAGTGTAACATCACCTAAATCTCCGCGAAAGGGCATCATAGATTGAGTTAAGCTTAGCCCAGAGTTCAAATCATCATTTATATTTTCAAATATATCTTTTAAAGTTTTATCAACACTAGCGTTTGCTACTTCTTTAATGCTATCATGAATTGATATACCAGCATTTGTCATAACAGCGAGTTGTCTTATAGCGGCTATTAAAGCTTTTGTATCTATTTTTTTCTTTATAACTGATTTTAAAAATTTATTTTTAAAGTCTGATAATTTATCTTCTACTGGAGCAGCAGTCACTTTTATATTTAATAAAATCCCGGGAATTTTTGTTTTTGCTATAGTAATAGCATCTTTTTTATTTGGTGCCTTTATGACTTTTATCTCTTTTTTCCCTTTGAAAAGAGATGTTACTTCAAAATAATTCATCCTTTTGCCACCCTTATAACTTCTTCTATAGTTGTGATCCCTCTTGCAGCTCTTAGTATACCATCTTTATACATGTCCACAAAACCCTCATTCAATGCTTGTTGTTTGATCTCCTCTTTACTCTTTCCTTGCGCTATCATGCTAGATATTTTTTCACTTACAATCAAAATCTCTGAAAGCATTTCTCTTCCCATATATCCTGTTTGAGCACATTTTTCACATCCATTATGTTTGTAAAACTGAAAATCATTTGGTAAAAACTCTTTTATATCTTCATAAGCAGTTTTTGGTAGTGTAATTTTACTTTTACAGTGCGGACAAAGCTTTCTGACGAGTCTCTGAGCTTCTATAGCTACTAATGAACCACTTAAAAGGTATGGTTCTATTCCCATATCCATAACCCTAGTAACTGCACTTATAGCATCATTTGTATGAAGTGTAGAAAATACCAAGTGTCCAGTAAGCGCTGCTTGCACAGCAATTCTAAGGGTTTCTTGATCTCTTACTTCACCAATCATGATGATATCTGGATCTTGTCTTAGTATGGATCTAAGAGCAGAAGCAAAAGTTAAATTTGCCTTTTCATTTACCTGAACCTGTTGTATCAGATTTAGCTGGTACTCAACAGGGTCTTCAACTGTGATTATTTTAGTTTCAACATTTTTTATCGCGTTTAGCGCAGCATAGAGTGTTGTTGTTTTTCCACTTCCTGTAGGACCTGTTACAAAAATAACACCATATGGAGCTCTCATGGATTTGCTAAATTTGCTAAAATTATCTTTATGCATTCCTAGAGATTCTAATTTAATCATTACTTTTGATTTATCCAAAATACGCATAACGATTGATTCACCATTTAAAATTGGTAGAGTAGAAATTCTAAAATCATACTCTTTCCCGATAATTGTAGCTGAAAATCGGCCATCTTGCGGCTTTCTTTTTTCTGCAATATCCATATTTGAGAGAAGTTTTAAACGAGATGCAAGAGGAGGGTAGATATCTTTATCAAATATAAAAGTTTCTGTAAGCATACCATCGATTCTGCTTCTTACTACACAATTGTTAACAGTAGGCTCTACATGTATATCGCTAGCTCTCGATAAAATAGAAGTTTTTAATATAACTTCTATTAATTTTAAGATACCTGACGACTCTTGAGGATTTTCACTTGCACTCGAAGTGATCTCCTTTCGGATTTCTGCTATGAGCTCCTTTATGCTATCTCCGAGCTCTATCTTGTTCAGATATTTTTCAATCAAAGATGGTTCACTAATAACTGTTTTTACAAGTTTTCTTGGAAATATTCTTTGAATAGCTTCTTGGGCATTTAAATCTATTGGATCCTTAAATGCAACATAAACATTAATTTCATCCTCTTTTACGGGAAGAGCATGAAATTTTCTTAACTGTGCAAAAGGTAATTTTGAAACCATTCGGTGATTTATATCTATAGAGTCTAGATCAATATATACAGCATTTAAATTTTTTGCCAACTCTTGTAGAAATGTTTCGATTTCTATAGAAAAATACCTATTTATATCTTCTATTTGGATATTGCCTTTTTTGTAAAACTCGATTATTAAAAGTAATAAATCATTTTTATCAAACAAGTGTCTGTCTAATAAAATTTTATATACATCTTTATCTTTCTCTTTTGACTCTTCTTTGACAATACTAGCTGTATTTGAATCTAAAACTCTATTTTTAATCAAATAATCTAAAAGGGTTAAATTCATATCACTCATGATTAGTTACCAATAAACTCTTACTTTGATTATAGAATCATTTTTATATGTTCTAAGATACATTTTTTTTATTCCGTTTCTCTCTTCTATGGAGAGTTTGTATTTGATCGTAGCATCTTTTGAATTTCCAAACCAGTACTTTCCATCTTTTAAGTCATATGCTCCTTGAACAAACTTATTAAATATTTTAGATAATATATAATCCGTTTTTGGTAAATTTATGTAAGATATATCAATATTGTCACATAGTGCATAATAGAGCATCTTTTTTTCGTATAATATTGTGGAAAAGTATGCAGCATTTTCTCTGGCCTGCTTTGTTTTGTAGAGTTTTATGATTGGTAATACTAATCTGTTAATCATATCTGATTTTAGACAAGAGCTAGCAAATATATTTAGAAATTCCTCATTATTTTTATAAGCTACATATATATTTCCGGAGATGGAGCAAGCTTTAGAAAACTTTTTATCTTGATAGAAGTTTTTTACATCATTAATAGTATATGCATATGAAATATTCCAACATACAAAACATAACAATAATATTTTCTTAATCATTCAACTCTCCATTGGTAATATCACGCAATAGCGACTTTACATTTTGTGAATCATTGGATTTTAAAAATGCTTTTAAAGCTTTTATTGCATCATCCTTTTGATTTAATTTATACTTAGATTTTGCAAACCAAATCCAGCTTCTTTCGCTTGAGCTATCAATATCATTAGCAATAATCGACCATTTTAAAGAATTTTTAAAGTCCTTAATCGAATAGTAGTTTTCGCATAACATCAAAGCAAAAACTATATCATGCGTTTTATTAAATTTTCTTTTAAGATAAGAGATAGAATCAATATCCTTCATAATAATATTGATTTTTTTCTTTTTTCTTTTTACTGTTAATATTGTATCATTTTTATCCAGGTTTTTATCTTTATCTATCTCTTCTTTTATGTTTTTTACTGAGTTGTTATCCTCTTTTTTTATACTAAAAGTCAATTTATGCTCAGAATCGTGCTCAGACGATAGATTATCGGAGGGGTTCAACTTAAAGAAAAACTCATCATTTCTTTTATCCTCTTTTTTTGTAGCTTTGAAATTTGATTTTTTCAATTTAATTGGTTGATTAATTTTTGTAGTATTTAACTCTTTTTTTGCAGTTAAATTTTTATCTGGATTTTCAATTTTCTTAATCTTGTCTACTTTTCTGTTTAGAGACGCAATATCTTTATGCTTCAAATTTACTAGTGCAGTTATTTTTTTTATCTTTTTTGTGGGTTTTTTACTGGGGGTTTCACTTTGATTTTGCATATAGTTGAAATAAAAAAAGTAAAGAGTGGAGAAGAGTATCAAGGTAACAACCAATACAATCAAAAAAAGTTTAAATCTTTTTTTAATAATATATTTGGAGTATTTAGCTTCTAGGTCTGCTATGTCTCGAGAGCTAAGCATTGATCATTCCTTGCGATATGCCAGCCATCTCTAAATATTTGATTTGCAATGATCTGCGATTTATTTTTGAAGGATTTGAAATGTCATAATACTCAAGTATTTCAAATAATTTAAACAACAGTTTATTTATCATTCTTAAATTTCCATTTGTTAATTGCATTATTAATTTGTAATGTTTTTCTTTAAATATTGATACAAACTCAAATTTATTATGAAACATAAATTTTTTCTCAATATATAATTTTATTTCATCAAATGATGAATTTTCTAATTCAATGCTTTCCCAAATTCGTGTTTTAAAATAGTCTTTAGCCAGTATATCTTCTTCATCTGTTTTGTGTACTGTAAAAAGAAACTTAAATTTCCTAGAGTCTGCCATAAGCCTTATTTTCTCTATCAAGTCATTAGGGTATAGTTGGGATTCATCTATTAATACAGTTGCTGCTGAAGTATTTTTATCTAATTTTTTGGCTACAATTGATAGAAATTCATCATAGCCACTGAATTTAGGTGGCGACTCTTTAAATGTTTTTTTAAATAAAACCTTCAAAAACTCCAATTCGTCAAAAAATGGCCTAGGTAGAAATATAATATTTTTCTTTTTTTTGAAATCATTATATATCTTTTGAAGAAGAAATGTTTTTCCCGTGCCAGGTTTACCATAGAAAAGTATGAGTTTTAGAGGCTTGTTTATCGCTTGAATCAGTTTTTCATATGCGATTGAGGATTTATCCAAATTTACATAATCAAATACTTCGCCATCAATAAATATATCCTTTAAATCTGTAAATTGACTGCTACTCATACATTCTCTTGGAAAATCCTAAATCTCTAAGTGAAGTTTTACTGACTCCATTAACTCCTATAATTTTTGGAGTAATAACAAATATGAGTTCTTGTGAAGTTAAACTGTCACCAGTGTGCTTAAATGCATTTCCTAGTAGTGGTATGTCTCCAAGTAATGGTACGCTTGAGTGAGTTTTTCCTTTAGAATTAGTTATTAAGCCACCAAGAATTATCGTGCTACCATCTTTTACTCTAACAACAGTTGAAAGTTTTTTCTCAGAAGTATCCGGTGCTATTTCTCTTGGCTCTACCTGTTTACCATCATCTTCTGTGTATTTGAAGTTACTTACTGAAGGATTGATTCTTAAAATAATTTCATGATTATTTGAAATTTCTGGTGTTATGTTTAAGAGCACACCAATAAATATTGAGTAGTTTTTATATGTAGTTGTTGTGACTGTTGTAGCAGTTGCATTATTGGTTGTATCTTCAGGAACTCGATAGTTTATATTGTCGCCTACTGTTATTAAAGCTTGTTGGTTATTTAATGCCAATACTTTTGGGCTTGAAATAACTTTGGTGTTTCCTTTTGTTGCCAAGAAATTAATCAATCCAGACATACTAAATACATTTTGGCTTATCACCGTGTATGTATTTGCATAGTTAACAGTATCTAGAGGATTTGTGCCTGTACCGTTTATATTGTAATTTGCATTACCTCCTAATGATAGATTGAATTTACTCCAGTCTATTCCTCTGTTGCTTTTGTTTTCAAGATCAACAGATAAAATTGACACATTTATTAATACTTGTTTATGTAGTCTTTTTCGCAGAATTTCTATATATTCTTTAACTCTATCAAGTTGTTTTTTTGTAGCGGTAACAGTAATAATACCAGCATTTGGATTTATTATAGGTTTGTCAGCTTTATATTTGTCTTCTGCAGTGTTAAGTACGGATGTTAATTCACTTGATATTTTTGCCCAAAAGTCAAAGCTATCGTTTGATTTTATTGAATTATCATTGTTTATAGCTCTCTTTCCACCTTCTTCGGTTGGTGTTGCATCTACGGATGCATTCAGTACAGATGTGCCATTTCGAACTGAAGTGATGTAGTCTAAGTTGAAAATTTTTGTTTTTAGTGCTGAAATTACAAGAAAATTTTTATCAAAGGTGTAGTAGAGATCATTTTCTCCAACTAACAGCTTTAAAAGTTCATTTAATGATAAATCTTTTATGTTTACACCATCCAAATTCTTTTTAAGAGTATCTCTTGCAAAATCATCTTTGATTACAATTGTAAAGTTGCATGAATCTGCTATTTGAGTCAATAAATCTAAATTGCTAACTTTGTCATTCGTTTTTATGCTAAATGCTCTATATTCACAAGACTTATTGTTTTTAGCAGCATATAGCGGAAAAACCGCCAGAGTGATTAAAACTATAAACAAAAATAGTTTTTTGTTACTTTGTTGAAAATTTAATTTTAGACTCATTGTCTTTCCTTATAAAAAGTTCTTTAGATTTGTTTGCACTTCTAAGCAAAACACTGTGATTTTTAATTTTAACCAATTTATAAACCCCAATTTTTGAGTATTTTTTATACCATTTTTTATTTATCATGGCTTTATTATCAAAAATTGCATCCAGGTTATATATGATTTTTGGTTTTTTGGTTTTGTTGCTATCTACATTTTTGTATATTACAATGAAAGGATTTTTAATTTTATCTATCTCTCTTGGGTTTATTCCTATTCTGGTTTCACTAATTTTTTCAAATATTTTATCATACTCTTTGGTATCATTTCCAAGATTAAGCGAGGATGCTGCAAATGAAAATGATGAGCAAAGAGCCAATAATATAAATAATTGTTTACTATGTTTTATTATATTTTTCAATATTTCATCCCCCATACTCCAATATCTATCTCTCCGTTTACTCCTGATGCGCCTTTTAATTTCATTTCGTATATGTCAACAACTAGTTTACTCTCTTCTATAGCATTAATAAAATTCATAACATTTTTGAATTTGCCATTAAACTCAACTTTTAAATTTAAAATTTGCTCAATTTTTTGGAGAGTTGGTTCATTAATTTTATTTTCTATTATTTTTATTTTAACGCGGTTCTTTTTTGCTAAAAGTGTTACAGAGTCTAAGAATTTTGCCCAATTTTGGTTGTTAAATAATAAATATGATAAATCCTTAAGTTTTCCATCGACATAAGAGTTGGTATATGTTGTTTTTTCGAGCAAAATTTTGTCGCCTTCAACATCTCTTTTAGCCTTTTTTATGTAAAATCTTTCATCTCCATTTCTCGTAACAGATCTTAAATACCTTTTTTCGTCAAGTACTTTCTTATTCATTGAAACTAGGTTTCTTTTTGTTATTTTTAGTTTTTTTTCGGTGATTGGAAAAACATAAGAATATACAATAAAACCAACAAAGACAAAAATCATCAGAAAAATAAGAGCTAATTCACTCTCTTTTTTTTGCGATAAGGAAGCGTCTATTTTTTCAAATAAATTTTCTGAACTACTCATTATCCAATCCTATAGTTACTTTAGATAAGTACTTTTGTTTTTTATCTACTTTTTCTATTTTGTCAGTATTTATATTGTATTTGTTCAATTTTGTAAGACTTTTTATAAATTCTGTGATTTTCTTATCAGATCTATTTTGAACATTAAATACAAATTCATTGTCTCTGAATTCAATACTGTCTATTTTTGATTTGTATTTATTAGAAATTTTAAAAAATTGGGCTAAAATATCTGCTTTCATAGGGTAGGATATCTTTTTAGAGTATATCTCTGTTAATAATTTTTTTCTAAATTCAAACTTATCACTCTCTTTTTTTAGCAGAGCATCAACTTTTGATTTTTCTTGCTTTAGAGATGCTAATTCATTTTTTATAGAAGTAGTTTTTTTGTGTAGTTTTACAAACACTTTTGTTTGTTTGTTTAGTTTTAACTGTAGAAAATAACTATATCCTAGCTGATATGCTGGATATGCTAATGAAAGAATAATACTCGCTGCTAAAACGCCTATCAATTTACCTACCGGCCTTTTGGAAAGAGGAGGAGGTCTTCTGAAAGGTGAGAAATTTAAACTATCATCTTTTTCTTCAAAGTATAATTGTGCAGTTAAAATCATTAGTATATGAATCTGATCTATATACCACTCTTTTGAATTGATGGCGATGCTAAAATTAAAGTTATGTGATGTCAGTGCCAAGTAGCTTTGCGCATACTCTTCTATTCCTAATAATTCTCCAATTTCTGAGCCGATATATAACTTATCTATTGACTCTAGCGAGTAAGATCTCTTTGCATAAATCAATACATCGTTTATATATAAAAATATCTCTCCAAAAAGTTTCATGAGATGCTGTTGGTAGTCTAGATTACTTCCTTTTAAGCCCTCGTTTGTTAATAAGTTTGCAAAATCTTTTTCATCAATTCTTTCACCAATTAATTCGCAAAACTTTTCATTTATCTGAGTTAATGAGTAGTGCAGAGATTTTGAATATATATATTCTCCATCTCTATAGATTGCTAAAAAGGCATCCTCTTTTTGAAAATATACAAAGCAGTCTGTTCCTTCAGGCTCTATAAATGCCTTTTTGTATAGAGATTTTATTAAAAAGGGCACCCCAGTAGCATAATCAATATACTTTGTATGTTTTTTAATTGGAGAAAGTCTTTCATTTACCAGTTCTGCATCAATAACAAATACATTAAATGTTCTATTTTTTTGATCACTATTTTCTGTTTCAAGATAAGTGATTGAATAATCGACTGCAGAATCAAGTCCAAGCTCATCATATACTTTGATCTCTATGGCATCTTTCAGGTCACTATCAGGGATATTTCTACTCATATCTATAGTAGCTGATATTATATCTTTTGAAGGTATATAAGATGTTATAAATGAATCTTTTTTGGTTTTTTCTAGATTATTTACAAGTATCTCATTCTTAAAATATTCATAGGAATTTAGAGTTATAGGATCAATAGAGGTAATAGATGAAAAACTTTTATTTTTGTTTGTTGCCATATTTTGTACTCCTACTTTCTATAACTATAGATTAATTCTAAATTAATTGTACCATAAA
>JALSKH010000145.1 GCA_026988975.1 Campylobacteraceae bacterium | reverse complement strand
ACGGAAGAATTACGGCTCTTGCAGATGTCTTTGATGCTCTTGGTAGCGATAGAGTTTATAAAAAAGCATGGAGCAATGATAAAATATACAAGCTTTTTAAAGAGGAGAAAGGTAAGCATTTTGACCCTAAACTTATTGATATTTTCTTTTCAAATTTAGATGAGTTTATAGAAGTTCAAAACAGATTTAAAGATATTTAGTTTAACATTTTAGCTCTAATTTTTTTATACTTATAAGATTTTAACCTATCTGTTTGTGTTTTACTTAAAGCTTTTCCATTGTATATAACTTTTGGTATTTTTAAACTATAAACACCTCCTTTTTTTATTTCAGTATTATGACACCTTTCACAAGATTTTGCTTTTTTTGTTATGGTATGAGGGCTATATGGAGCCCAAGCCTCCAATGGTTTTCCATCTACGCTTGAAACATCATCTAAAACCATACTCCCATTTGCATCACGATAACTAACTCTATATTGAAAAATTGGTCGTAAAATTTTAATTGTGCCATTCATATCTACACCCAAAACCATATCTTCCCATCTTCTATATCTCCAGCCGCTATACCAAACACCTTTTTTTTGTTTCATATCAACCCAATCAGGCATAACCGGCTTGATTTTTTTCTTACTTTTTAGTGCTTTTTTCAAAAACTTATTAAGATAAGCATCTTCTTGTAGAGTTAGATCTTTCCATTTTGCATAGTCTGCTGTATCGTCTCTGAAAACAGATAGTTCATAACTGCTCATATTCCAAGAACTATGACATGCAGAACAAGATATATTTGAATGGTACTCTTTATGGTTTGATTTTGATAACTCTTTATGACAATCTTTACATGTAATATTTTTTTTCCAATTTTTACCATTTTTATTGTTATGACAGTCTACACAACTCATACCTAGTTTGTAGTGTATATCTTGATTTAAATGATGAAAATCTATGCCATATCTCTGAGATGGATACTTACCATCTTTTTGTAAAGGAGTACGAAAAGAATGACTATAATCTTTTGGAAACAGTCCTTTGTAATCAGTACCCACAAACTCTTTATTATGACAACTAAGACACTTGCTCATTGCTATTTTTTTAGTCTGACATCTACCTTTTTTGGAGTGTTTACTGTGACATGCCAAACAACCTCTTTGTCGCTTCATGCCCCTTTCTCCACTATTTTTAACATTCAAGTGGCACTTCAAACACTTTCTTCTTAAAAAATCATCCACCAAATCTGATGGTTTTTTTACATCTATTTTAGAGTGAGGTATAGTTTGCAAAGTAACATTACTATCTTTAATGCCCCATGCTTTTCTAGTTATATTAATAGCATTGCTCAAAGTGTAATGATTGGAACTTTGACATTTTTGTGCCTCTTTTTTGTGACAATCAACACAATCTTCTGCATTTAAATGCAAGCCTAGCATAAAAAATATTACTATTAATCTAAGCATACTGTTTTTCCACTATTAAAAAGTATTTTTGATTTATTAAAATCTTTATATATCTTATCGCTATACCTATCATGACACAAAATACACTTATATGCTCCAACTATTTTTTGCAACTCTTTTTTATTAAAACTTCTAGCATCTTTTCTTGAAGTAGTTTGAAACTGCTTCCCATCACTAGATACAAACCCATCTATAGGGTAAGAAAAAGGCATACCACTCTTTTTTGAATTGTAAAATGGTTCAAAAAATATTCTATTGTTTTTTATGTCTAAATTTCCTCTTCCTAGACCTAAAGATGCAGGATTAAAGTGACAATCTTCACAGCTCCTTACCTCTTTTTGCGTAGTATGAGGGTCCCAGCCTGCCATTGCCATAGCATGAAACTTTTCTACTTTTTTATCTTTAAATAGAGTTCCAATCACCTGACAACCTGGCGCAAATGGCATAATTTTTTTGTTATATCCTACCCCCAAAGATGGAGACTCAAACCTTAAAAAACTTCTAAATTCCTGCCAAGAGCCTTTTGTAACTTCTCTTTTAACCCAATCAAACTGCTTTCCATTTTCAAAATAAACTTCATGACAACCATAGCAACTAGGAACCCAAGAGCTGTGACAACTTGTACAATCAAGTCTTTTATGTATATCTAGCGTATGATAAGGCTTATTGCTCATATTAGACATATCAAATGCTTTTCCATCTCTTTTTCTATAAAATTTTGTACTATTTTTATCTTTTTGCAAATTATATATTGGAGAGTTTTTTTTATTAGTATATGCTATGCTTTTAGTCTCTGGTATATTGCCATTTAAATCACTTAACATCACTGCAAGTGAGTCTGCTTTTTTAAACTTTGGTTTATGGCAATCATTGCATTTTATATCTTCAGCATCTTCCATATGGTGATTCTTTTTACCATCTCCCATAACTCCTTTTTCAGTATGACAATCAATGCAGTCTAATCCTGCTTTAGTATGATGTATATCTGCTGGTAATTCATAATAGAATCTGCTACCATCTAATTTATGGCTAAACTCTCCATGCTTATAAGGCGTACCATAGCCCTCACTCTCAAACTTGCCAAAGTAAGAAATTCCAATACGATTTGAACGATTATGGCATTTTAGACAGTTTTTTGACGGTATTTTTGAAGATAATTTAGAATGCACATAGTGATTCTTTTCTTGATGTCCCTTTTCAATACGATGACAATCAACGCAACCTCCACCTCTTGCATATTTTTTATCATCAAATACATCTTCATGCTGATTTACATGACAGCTTGCACATGCTTTTCTAAAATGACTTTCTGCTAAAGATGTGCTGTTTTTATCTTTTAATTCTACTACGCCCTCAAGTCCAATAGGTGTTGACAACTCTCCCCATTGAAATTTCAATACATTTAAAATACCATTTTGAGATTGCATCATTGAAGAGCTAACCCTTTTTACAACATCACTATGGCACTCGCCACAAAATCTATTGGCATATTCTAATCTTGATGGATTTAACACAACTCCTCTATGAGCATCTTTTTTATTAGTTGCATATCTATTCCCGCCATGACATTTAAAGCAACCAAAAACTTCTATTGGGTGAGATTTATCCATATTTGTAGTTGAACTATGGCAACTCATACACTGATCTGGACTTGAAGGTTTAGCTATAGGCTTTTCTAAATTCATATAGAGCGATACCCCTATTATAAATATGGAAACAAATAGACTATACTGAAAAATACGCATAGATTATTACCCAAAGTAGAAGTAGTATTTTCAGAAGTTTCGTATTGCTTTTATACATACCAATCAGTAACAAAAATGGCAATATTATAACAACATTTATACCTAATACACTTAATCCAGCTTGAAGCATATTTTCAGCTCCCCAAAAAAACCAAGGTCCCTTTACATGTAAAACTTTCTCGTCTAGTCCAATATCTCTAGGAAGGTTTAAAAAAAGAGAAACTAAAAGAGTAACTCCAAGAGCAATAGTGAAATAGCTTATATTTACACTTAATTTCCTCACATGCTTTAAAATAGCATACTCTATAATCAAAGGCAAAAATAAGCCATGCCAAACAAAAAATTTCCAATAAAAAACAAAATTATCACGTACTAGAGGTAAAAATTTATCTAAAAATGGGGTATCTTTTAGTAATGAAAATGCAACTTCTGCTGCTGCATTGGCACTTTGATCTGCTTTTAAAACAAACCCTGTAAACATCAAAACAAGCGCAACTAAAAGCGCAAATATAGAGTATATCCATGATTTAAAGTTGATCTTAATCTCTTTTTTACTTAGTTCAATCAAAATATGAACCAAAATACTAAAGATAAATATCTCTGAACTAAAGTAATGGAGTTCTCGAAAAAAAAGACCAAAAGGGGTAATAAAACTAAGTTTCTGTACGCTATCATACGCATTTGATGGATAATAAACAAATACAACAATAAGCCCGCTTAAAAGACTAATTATAAAAAGTGCTTGTGTTACCCAAGCAACATATTTTGACATATCAACCTACTTGAAGAGTTTTATTTTTTATCTTGAATGCTATTTTATCTAAATCTCTCTTAGCTGGTCCTCTAAGTCTAGTACCATCTATATCAAATCTACTTTTATGGCATGGGCAGTTAAACTGTTTTGTATCTTTATTAAAGTTTAATATACAACCCATATGTGTGCAGTGAGCATTATATATATCTATATTTTGACTATTTTTATATATGAAAATTTTTGATTTTTCTATATATGTTATGCCCTCTTTTAGCTCTTTTAAAGGGATTAACATCTTTATTTCTGGTTTATCATTAAAAAGAAAAAATTTTACAACAGGGTACGAAAAACCTCCTACCAAAGTATATGGCAGGAGGTTTAAGAATTTTCTTCTTTTTTTATTTAACACCTCTAATTAGCACCCTTCAAACTTACTTCCACCATCTCCAGCAGATGGAGCAGCAGCTTCTTGAGATTGCTCTATAAAAGTATCAAAATCTTCAAGCTCGCCATTGTCAGCTAGTCTTTGAGCAATATCATCATAATTTGCCCAAGCAGCTTTTTCCCAGTTGTTTGCTTGTATTGCTTTTTGTGCATATACTTTCGCTAAAGGAAGATTATCACTCTCTACCATCTCTCTTGATAGTTTCACATAATGAGCACATAAAGCTTTATTCATGCTGTACTCTTGCTTATTTTGAGCAAAAAGAGTTGAACTAAACAGACCAACACAAACAAGAACTACTAAACCCAATATTGCTATTTTACTTTTTTTTATCATTTTACACCTCTTAATAATTTACAGTTACATAGTAAACATTTGGCAACGTTCCCTCATCTTCTTTTAATCTTGCAACAGAAGTTGCATCTTTAAGAAGTTTTGAAACATTACTTTCCGGATCATTTAAATCACCAAAATTTCTAGACTCTCCAACACATGTTGTAACACATGCAGGATCTAAACCTTGCGAAATTCTTGGTAAACAAAATGTACACTTGTCTACTGTTTGTTCATGCTCATTATAGTATCTTGCATCATAAGGGCAAGCAACCATACAAGCTTTACAACCTATACACATATCAGGTTCAACTAAAACTATGCCATCTTCATCACGCTTAAAACTAGCTCCCGTAGGGCAAACAGCGACACAAGGTGCATTATCACAGTGATTACACAAAGTAGGCAGAAAACCAATAGTAGGATTACCATATTGATCTTTTCCTTCAACCTCCCAAACTTTTGTTCTAAAGGCCTCTTTAAGTGCAGGAACATCCCAGTCTGTTTTACAAGCCACGTAGCATGCATCACAGCCTATACATCTATCTCCTACAATTACCATTGCTAGATTTTGATCTTTTTTCATTTTTTTATTTATATTTTTCATCACTATGCCCTCACAACTTTTACGAAACCATTGTGAAAAGCAGCTGCTCCACTAACTGGATCAACACCATCACTAATAAAGTTATTTTCAGATGTACCCTTATTGTACCCTCTTGTCCAAGCTTTTGTTTGATGTCCGAAACCGTGATGAATAAAGACAGAACCATCTTTAATTCGCTCTGTAACCTTAATTGGTTCTGGATGTGATTTAAAACCTGTTTTAGTATTTATAAGTCTCACCATATCTCCATCTTTAAAACCTAGATATTTTGCATCTTTTGGACTCATCCAAACTGGCGTATCATCTTGAAGTTCAAGAAGTATCCAGTTGTTTTGAGTTCTTGCGTGAGAGTGATGAGGCGTTCTACCAAACAGCATTCTAAACTCATCTTTTTTTGGCTGAGGTGCTTCTATATATGTTGGCATAGGAGCAAAATTATCACCCTCTTTTTGGTAATACTCTTCCAAATCTTTCACATAAAGCTGAACTTTTCCAGTTGTTGTTGCAAATTTAAGAGGTCCGCCACTTGCTCCAGGGTAAGGATCAACATCTTCAAATAAAAGCGTGCCATCTTTTTCAAGTGTCTCTTTTTGTTCATCAGACAAACTAGATAAAAGTTGCTCAATCATATGCTCAGGTGAGTGCTCAAACCACTTCTGTAAACCAAATTTTTCTGCAATTCCTTTACAGATATCGTAACAACCTTTTGTATCATATATAGGCTTTATCGCTGCTCTTCTAAGTGCTATGAAAGGTACTTTATCCTTTTGTATATATGGAGCATCATCTCTTTCAAGATATGTAGATTCTGGAAAAACAACATCTGCATACATAACAGTGTCACTAAATTGAGTATCAATTGCAATGATTAAATCTAAATTATTCATTGCATCATAAAGATTATTAACTCCAACACTAGAATGGCTAATAGGGTTTGTACCATACAATAACCATGCCTTAATAGGATAAGGTTTTTGCTTTAGCGTCGCCTCGTAGATTCCATTTGTTCTTCCAAGACTTGGCGGAGCAAAAGGATACTTTTCTCCCTCTCCAACTCCATCTGCCCTTCTAGCTTTTGTTGCAGGTGGATGTTCATGCTTTGGAAGATCAAGTGGTACGGCTGTTCTTATAAAGATACCCCCTGGAACTCCCCAGTTACCCATAAGAGCATTCAATATTGCTATTGTTCTAACCGTTTGAGTATCATTTCCATATCTAGTCATTCTTCTAGGAGGAACAGCTACTACATTTGGTGCATCTTTTGCAAAATCCCAAGCAATGCGTTCAATAGTTTTTGCATCAATTCCAGTTTTTTTACTAGCCCACTCTGGTGTATATTGTTTTATATGTTCAACAAGCTCATTGTATCCATAGCAATATTTTCTTACAAAATCCATATTGGCCAAATTATCTCTTATGATTACGTGTATAAACCCAAGAGCCAATGCCATATCACTTCCAGGATTTAATTGTAGCCAATCTGTTGCATTAACAGCAGACTCACTCTGTCTTGGATCTATATATGTTAGTTTTGAACCTCTTGCTAGCCCTTCTGCAAAATCTTCTGCTTCTCTTACTTGAACAGCGCCAGCAAAGTTTCTTCCAAATATCATCATATGCTTTGAATTTGCCAAGTCAAATGTTTCGTGCCCGCTAATACCGGTACCATATGTCAATGCCCAAGCCATTTCACGACTTCCCATACACTGAGAATATGCTGGTACTGTAATATTTGGTGTTCCTAATGCGACAGAGAACATATGCACATATCTCTCACCCGTTCCATGCATAAATGTAGCTAATGTTTCTGGACCATATTTTTTTACTAGTGGATTAAGTTTATCAAATACATACTGATACGCTTCATCCCAGCTAACTTTTTTAAACTTGCCCTCTCCTCTTTTGCCAGTTCTAATCAATGGAGATTGTATACGATCTGGATCATAAGTAGACTGAATTCCTGCATTTCCTTTTGCACAAATATGTCCTCTATTATTTGGGTTTAATTTATTTCCTTCAAGTTTATGAATAATTCCATCTCTTGTGTAGACATCAACTCCACAATTCCAAAAACACATCTCACAAAAACTTGGAGAGTGAACTCCTCTATCGTACTTTAAAAATCTTGCACCTTTAGCTGACTCTTTCTTTGCACTAGCACTAAGTGGAGAAGGAATACCTGTTACACCTGCAGTTGCTGCAATTCCCGTAGCACCTGCTAATTTTAGAAAACCTCTTCGGTTTATATTATGTCTACTCATTAGTGTGTCTCCTCTTCTAAATCAAAAAACATAGCACCCAAAAAGTAAACAATACCTACAACACCTAAGCCACTTATAAATAGTGTCAGTTCTGAAGCAGATACATTATAGGTATGCTGTATAAAATCCATCTGAGAGCTTGGACGAGAAAGAAGTTGTCCTCCCACAATGGTGTCAAATCTTGCAAAAAATACACCAATAACCGCTAAAAAACCTGCTAAAGCAGTTAAAAATGAGTTTTCAAATTTAGCTACAACAATAAGTATCATAGGAATCACAAGCCCTAAACCTATTTCATAAGTATAAAAATTTCCAGACAGAACACCATTTCCTACAAACTGTCTCATAGTTTCACTCAACTCTGTTTCTACGCCATATATGTTAATTATTACATTCCAAACATCTACAAATAGCATTATAAATAGTAAAATAAATAGTGTTTTACTAAGTGCGCTTATTGATTTTTTATTGCTACTTTCTTTACTAAAAAATATCATCATTAAAATAACAGATATTCCTGCTGCTACTGCTGATATAATAAAAAATAGTGAAAAAGAGCTTGTATGCCAAAGTGGTCTTGTTGCATTTGATGCAAAAACAAAAGCCAATGTTCCATAAGCAATTACCCCTAAGAAAAAACCAACTAATGCAGCCATAAAAGCTGAATTTGATTTTTTACTAAGTAAAAAGTAAACTTCTAAAGCCAAAAGTGGTAACTCTAGCATGTAAAATGTAACCATCCACCATATAGGTGATGTTGTCTCAAACTCTGCAAAATAGACGACTAATCTTAAAGCTTGAAGCTCAAATGGTCCAGCTAATTCCCAAAATATAAGATAAAAGGCACCAATTAGTGACGCTAAAGATATTAAAGCAACTTTTTTGCTCATAATATGAAAAGCATCTACTTTAAAAACATGTGCTAAAGAGCCAATTATAGCGGTTCCTACACTAATGGCAACAAAAAATGAATAACCAATGATTAAAATACCCCATGGCACTTCTCTACTTATACCATAGGACTCTTCTTGCCCGTGAGTAAATACTTGGATTATTCCATACAGCCCAACTGCTGCAACTAGGAATGATAAAACCAACCATATACTTACAGGTTTTTTCTGTACTATACTTGCGTTCATACTTTCTCCTGTAAAGAGTTTATTATTTGTGATGTAATATTTATAGCATATTGAAAATACTTAATCTGCGTAGCCTTATTTAATGAATCAGAAAAATTATCTAACCAAGATAAAAACTTCTTAAATTCATAAATTTCTTCAAGCCTATTTTCCTCAAGCAGTATAGCTATAAATGTTATCATCAAAGATATGTGATCAACTGGTTTTTCAACTAAAACCTGATCAAATGCATACCCACATCTTTTATAAAAATTCTTAATTTTTGAAGTAGATAACCCTGCCATCTTTCCATCAATCCACCAAGATGCATAAGGTACGCATTTTAGCTTTGTTGAATTTATAGAAAAAATTCTTATATATTCAGATTGCACAAAAGAAATATCAATCTCTTTAAAAGTTTTCTCACAAAGAAATTCTAAACTTTGTATCTTTTGAATATAGTCATTGTTGGCGGGGTAATCAAAGATATCTGCGCACAAATAAAGAGCAGATATCTTATCTTCATTAGACTGTATTAGCACAGCCTATTTTTTATTAAGCTTTCTCTTTGGCCATCTTGTATAATCAGCCATTGAACCTGCATATACTCTATTATCGCCATCTTTCATGCCTATAACATATTTTTGCACAAACCAACCGCCCGCTGCTAAGTGTCCTGTATTGCAGTACCAAATTACAGGTTTTGTTGCATCAATACCTGCTTTTTTATATGCCGCCATTATATGAGCTTTGTCACCAACATAATAAACACCATCTTTTTTAGTAGCTAATACTTTTATGTGCATAGCTTTTGCACCAGGAAGGTGTCCCTCTTTTGCACGTCTTGGATCGTGAGCAGTACCATACCAATGAGAACCTTTTTTAGTATTTTTAGTACTCTCTTGCTTTCCGTTTGTATCTACTGTTTGATAACTTCCTGTCCATACAGCCTCATCTACATCTTCACCAGTAGCAATTACACCTTGGTTAAACTTTGTAATTTTATAATTACCCTTTTTAACTTTTGTCTTTTTTGTAGCAATATCTCCACCAGCTTTTTTCCAACCTGCAAACCCGCCATCTAATAAAGCAGCTTTATCAAAACCATAATACTCTACAGTATACATTGCAAGTGCTGCATCTCTAAAGTCTTTTGCTTTTGTTCCTCCAGAATAAAAAACGATAACACTATCTTTATTTACGCCACTTTTCTTTAGAGTTCTCTCAACTGTAAGCGGAGCTCCAATATAACCAGGAATTCCTTTTTTTGTAATCTTACTGTAGTATCTACTCTCTCTAAAGTCATTACCTTTCCAGTGCACTGCACCCTTGACATGACCTTTAGCATAACCTTTTTTCCTGACATCTACTACAACTAAATTTTTATCGCCAAGATTTGACTTTAGCCATGCAGCATCAACTATATGATTTGCAGGAAGATCTAATGCCATAGCTGATACAGATAGCATAACACCTATTGCAATAACACCTACGATTTTTTTCATTTCACACTCCTATATGTAATATGGAGTTATTGTACAATCTGAAAATATATTTAACGTAACAAAAATTAACTATTGTTTAAGTTTTGTTTAATATATAAATAAATTTGCTCCCTTTTTTAACTTCTGATTCAACTTTTATCTCTATATTATATTTATTGCATATTTCTCTTACTATGCTTAATCCCATACCAAAACCACCTTTTATCTCATCACCTCGGTAATATCTTGTGAAGATTTGCGAAGTATCTTCCATGCCTACTCCTTCATCTTCAAATATTAAGCATATTTTATCTGCTTTATTTTTTAAAGTTATAGTTATAGTTGTATTCTCTTTTGAATACTTAATAGCATTAGAGATATTATTATCTATTATTCTTTGAAGTTCAATCCTATTAAATAAATAGTGTATATTTTCTTCTATATTAGTTTTTAACTCTATATTTTTTATCTTTGCCAAAACTTCTATAAACTCTACTCTATCTAAGAGGAACGAAGATAAATTTATCTTCTCTTTTTGATAATCAACCTTTTTATACTTTATAAAGTACTCAATATCTTCATATATAGAAGTAAGTGATTTAGCTGCGGCTTGAGTTCTATTAAGAAGTGCTCCATTAGATTTTTTTATCGTCTCACTTAACATATCAAGATTAAATTGTATGATACCAAGTGGCGTTCTTATTTCATGCATTGCATCATTAAAAAACTGCTCAAGATATCTATTGGTTTGTGTTATAGATTTTGTGCTAAAATATATTAATACTCCTGATGAAACAACTAAAAATGCAAGTATATAAAATACCAATAACATCACTTTCATATATATTGCAGAAAAATCAAGTTTTTTAACAACAACAAACTTAGTTGCTCCTCCTCTCTCTTTTTCTAAATTCATTATCTTATATACATTATCGCCATCTATACCTTTTTCTTTGTCAAATTTATTAAAAGTAAAATCATCTCTATTTGAGTAGAGCATATCTCCATCTTTATCAAAAAAAGCCACCTTGTACTGTTCTCTAGATTTTATTGCCAACTCAATATTGCCTGTAATACAAACTTGTAATTTAATATCTGACGTCTCTTTTTTCACCTTAATCAACTCAGCATTTTTTAGATTTGTAACAGATTCTTGTATGTATAGATAAAATGGAAATAGTAGTGCTATCATAACTGAAAAAGAGTATATGAGTGTAAAAATTATAAGCATTTTTTTATTTAGAAACGATTGCATAACCTAAACCTCTTTGGTTTTTTATAAAATTCTTATCTGTTTTATCTCGAATCCTTTTAATACACATTCTAACATCAGTTTCCAATGCCTCTTTATCGTCCCACACCTCTGCTAGTAATATCGGAACAGAGACAAAAGAATCAAGTCTTTTCAAAAGAGCTATAACAGTTTTTTTCTCTATCTTTGTTAATCCAATTTGAATGCCATCTTTATATAATTCATAAATTTCTAAATTAAGATAATATCCATTTTGTAGCTCTAGTCTATTTGTACTAGTAGTAAAGTGAACTTGATTTAAAATTTGAAATATTCTATATTTTAACTCTTTTAACTCAAATGGCTTTCTGATATAATCATTACAACCCATCTCATATCCAATACTCAAATTATTTATATCGGTCAATGAAGTTATTAATATGATAGGCACATTATTGTGTGTAGATCTTATTTTTTTTACTATTTCATAACCATTTAGACCGGGAACACGAACATCAAGCAAAAGCATGTCATAATGAAATTCAAAAGTCGAATTATATGCTTCATCTCCATCTTCAAAGTCAATAACTACAAAATTTAAAGAGAGTAAAAATTCTCTAATTGTTATACGATAATTATAATCATCTTCTAAAAGTAGTACTTTAATTTGTCTTCCTTAATTGGAGTAATAATATGGGCCAAATTAAAACTTGACCCATATTTTAATTAAGACTCAAGACTATCAACATCATATAGTATATCATCCCACGGGTGTCTGTACATTGGCATATTTAGTCGTTTTTCATCTAAGATATGTCCTATAAATCCTATACATCTTCCTAGTATAAAAAATGCATTTAATGCACCAGCTTCAATAAATGTTGCTATTTCATCATCATCATAGCCTAATTCTTTCCACATGTCTACCATGAGTACACCAATTGTACCGTCAACATTTAAAATCAGATTATCTTTTTTACTAGTTGTAAGCTTTTCAACCTCTAAAGCATAATTTAGAACAGGATGAGATGGAAAATTTTCTGTTACATACTTTTTAAGTCCTGTTATCCTCAAATCTGGATTTCTAACAGACTTAATTCTGTGGCCAATACCAGGGATTGGTATGCCCTCTTTTTTCATATATGCTAGAAACTCTTTAGGGCTTAAATTGTTGTCATATCCATATTTGAAATACTTTGCTGCACCATCTATCGCTCCACCAAATCTAGGAC
>JALSKH010000144.1 GCA_026988975.1 Campylobacteraceae bacterium | reverse complement strand
CAATGCTCTATATGCTCACTACCTATATGCTCATGTATAGTCTGTTTCAAGATGTTTTTACACATAAACCATTAGCGTTTAGTTCAAAAGATATAGTATATTTACTTTTGTTTGGTATGCTTTTTATAATTGCGAGTTATATGTTTTTTAAGAACACGCTATCAACACTCTCCAACAAAACAGCATTAGCACTTTTACTCTCATCCGCGCTATTTGCCTTGATTTTGCAAAAGAGTGTTATCTCTGGTGAGAAAGGAATTGTAGGAAATAGCGACCTGTTTGCTAACCCTCTGTATCAAACCTATACTGCCTTGGCAAAAAAATATGATTTAGATCTCTCCTTTACACGTAAAGTATGGGAGCAAAGAGGTCCTAGAGACTACAAAGTCAATGATATCTTCCGTCAAAAACCCAAATCTATCGATATTCTCTTTTTAGGGGATAGTGCGATTGCATGGGGATTAATACCGCAGGTGATTGAGCAGATGACAGATAAGAAGGTTGCGATGTATGCCTATGAAGCCAATGTCTTCACCACAGCCACGATAGCGTTATATAATAAATTAGCACACTATTATCTCAAAGAGGATGGGATAGTAATTCTCTCCTTTGATAATCGTAATAAAGCTAGAAACCCAGATTTGGTGAGTATGTCCGTGCGACAATATAGAGAGATTATGCAGTGGAAAGATAAAGATTTTAAACAGTATGCCAATGAGATTAATCCAACTTTTTATGAAAAATATATCTCTTATGAAGCATTTCATAAACGATATGAACAATACACAGCTTATTTGCAACAGAACTATGGATTGGAGCTCAAATCACCCTCGTTATATTCAGAGTATGTAGAACAGTATGTCAACCCTATTTTATATAAAGCAAAACAAACAAACGAAAATAAAGAGACAAAATTTTTACGCTGGGACAGCAGAACAATTACCGAGTATAACCCAAATTTCAAAAATCTAAGTCTACCAAATAAAGAGAAGCCAGTAGAACCTTTTGTGCATGCACATACAAAACAAAATGCACGCTCGGCACAAAAAATATATGGAAAAGAGAAGATATATATGGTAAATCTTTATAACAATCGTGAGGCGTATTTGTTAAGCAGAAATATCTATGAAAACTACTATAAAAATCTAGGATTTAAACTTTGTGACTTGGGTGCCATGCTCAAAGATAATAAGCACTATATCATGCAAGAAGATGGTTCACATCCCAATGCACTCACACACATGGGAAATGAAGGTGGTTTAATGAAGAGTATATTGACAGGAAAGTGGCTACAATCGTATTATGCAAAAAAAAAGAGAAATAAGTTCTAAGTTCATCTAGCTATAATTTTATCAAAAAGTTGGATTTGCCTTGTACTTTAATTCCTATGCATTTATATTCTTTTTTCTTCCTGTAACTTTTTTTATCTACTTTTATCTCAATAAGAGGCATCTTACAGAGGCGAGTAAAGCATTTTTGGTCTTTGCTTCACTTTTTTTCTATGCGTGGTGGAATATCAATTATCTACCTTTGATTCTGGTTTCTATGCTTTTTAACTACACGTTGGGTAGAGAACTTACTTCTACAACTATACACAAAAAAGTTTCAAAAAAACAACTTTTGACCATAGGTATAGTGGCGAATATATTGCTTTTGGGCTATTTTAAGTATATGGATTTTTTTATTATAAATATCAATCGCGTTGCAGGTACTCAGGTTGAATTACTTCACTTGGCACTACCTTTGGCGATTAGTTTTTATACCTTTCAGCAAATTG
>JALSKH010000143.1 GCA_026988975.1 Campylobacteraceae bacterium | reverse complement strand
ACTTAAGTCTCCATCGATTGTGCATCCAAAACCACTGGTCTGGGTACTCTCTTATGATTTTCTCAAATATATCATTGTATCTTTGAGTCATAAGCTCTATTTTTTTTCTTTTATCATCAGTTTCATCCGCTACATACTCAACAGGCTCAAGTATAAGAGGGCTATATGTTCCATCTTGATTTCTCGGAAAAAATATAGGCAATATCACTGGGTTGTATTTGAGCTTAAGTGTGGCTATTGAGGTAGTTGTATCTGCAGCATGCCCAAAGAAACTAGCTTTCATGCTACTTTTGCCCCCAGATTTTTGATCAATAAGAAGTCCTATATTCTTAGACTCCCTTAGTCCCTTAACTATGCTTATCATAGCATTCTCTTTATATACATTTTTATTACCAAATCTCTCTCTGAAGGGCGTTGTTAAGTTTTTCTCGATTAGTTTATTATTCCCTTCTCTGCCGATTGCTATCATAGGGTATCCATGACGAGGTAAAAACTGCGCAGCAAGCTCCCAGTTTGAAAAGTGAGCAGTGATTATTATGACACCATTTTTCGCATCTTTTGTATAGCTTTTTAACTTCTCTAGAGCAGCTTTTTTATCAACTATTATCTTTTCATAGTCAAGTCTATTGTTGAACATAAAAATTATCTCAGCCAATGTTATAGCAACACTTTCATAAGCACTTTTTGCAAGTTTGTCTATGCTTTCATCATTTAGTTGAGGAAAAGCAAGTTTTATATTTTTTCTTGTTAGTAAACTTCTTCTTTTTTCAAACCTATAAAAAAGTTTTGCAATAAACTTTAAAAAACCATATACTATATACTTCGGCATAAAACCAATAATCCATATAAAAAATCTAACTATACTGTATTCTATTTTATCTTTCATAGTTTATTTTAACTTAACTTAACTAAAAAAATAGTAAAATACTTTTCTCTTAATATTCTTAAAGACAAAGGTAAAGGTAGTACATGAAAGGCATTATTTTAGCAGGAGGAAGTGGAACAAGACTATATCCAATTACAAAAGGTGTAAGTAAGCAATTAGTTCCTATTTATGATAAACCAATGGTGTATTATCCATTGTCTATATTGATGCTCGCAGGAATTACAGAAGTACTCATAATTTCAACTCCTGATGATTTGCCAAATTTTGAAAAACTTTTAGGTGATGGAAAAAGTATTGGTATGAAGTTTAGCTATAAAGTTCAACCAAGCCCAGATGGCTTAGCTCAAGCTTTTATATTGGGTAAAGAATTTATAGGCAGTGATGATGTTTGTTTGGTTCTCGGTGACAATATTTTTTATGGGCATGGACTCACAAGTCTTCTTGCAAAGTCTATTGAAAATGCAAAAGAAAAAAATATGGCTACAGTTTATGGATACTATGTAAATGACCCTGAGCGTTATGGTGTAGCAGAATTTGATAAAGATGGCAATGTTGTTTCACTAGAAGAGAAACCCAAAAAACCTAAAAGTAACTATGCCGTAGTAGGTCTTTATTTTTACCCTAATGATGTCATCCAAAAAGCAAGAGATGTGGAACCTAGTGATAGAGGAGAGTTAGAAATAACCACACTCAACCAAGAATATTTAGCGGAAAAAAGACTTCGTGTAAAACTAATGGGCAGAGGCTATGCATGGCTAGATACTGGCACTCACGAGAGCTTGCTTGAAGCTAGTATGTTTATACAAACTATAGAAAAAAGACAAGGACTAAAAGTAGCATGTCTTGAAGAGATAGCTTATGAGATGGGCTACATATCCAAAGAGGAGCTGTTAAGAC
>JALSKH010000142.1 GCA_026988975.1 Campylobacteraceae bacterium | reverse complement strand
ATCCTTTAACCTAAAAAGTATAATAATTCTCCATACAATCAAAGGCAATGCCAACCATTTTAATGTCGCAAAGATAGAATGGATAAAAAACAGTGTACTAGAAAATGCTTCTACATCATCTAAAAACCACAACTCAAGGCTATTTTCTATCCAATCAAAAATACCTGCTAACAGTGCGATATATGGAAAAAAGCTAGGTAAAATATCTCTTTTTTTTTCAAGCCATGACACAAGAGAAGCAAAAAATATCATATAGCTCAGAGCATAGAGATAATCAAGTATAATGCCTCTGTTAAATACTTCTATATTCCAAGAAGAGACAATTTGTATGCCTTTTGATTTTTCAAATGCCAACTGCAAAGCAATGACACCCAATCCATCTTTACCATCTACCATAGGATCAAATACAAACATGACGATATATGCCATAATAAGCGTCGTCATCATTGAAATAATGACTACTTTTTTATTAGCTACAAAATGCATTTGTACTCCTTCAAAATCATATCTACTTGCTCAAAATATCTCTCTTTTAAATTACCAAAGTTTTGACATCTCCTCATGAGTGGCGTAGCAAAACAAGTATTAAAAAGTGCCATATAAATCAAAATCTCTTGCTCTTTTGGTATATCAAGTTTGACTATCAAGGGCATCATAATCTCTCTCAAACCTCCCACCTCATAAGATATATCTCTGCCAAATCGTAAAACTCTTTCCGCTTTGGTAATCGCTATATCTTTTTTATGCATCCCTTGCAGTGCCATAGAGGCAACAATCTCCATAAAAAGATTGGGATTTTCTTCTATCATGATAGCAGTCTCTTCAAATATCTTGTAGATAGCCTCTAGTGGTGTTTTTGCTTCTATGCTTAGTTGCATCTGCAAACTCCATAGCTCGATATAGTAGATAAGCACCTCTTTTTTACTCTTAAAGTAGTTAAAAAAGGTCATCTCGGATATCTCTAACTCTTTGGCTATCTCTTTGACTGATATATCTGCCAAAGATTTACTTTTGAGCTTTTGACTAAAGGTATCTAAAATTTTGAGTTTGAGGGTGGCATATTTTTTCTCTCTAAGAGAGAGTTCATTTTGCGGCATAAGCATATCCTAAAAGTTTAGTTAAATAAATTATTTTAGTATACTAAATAAATAACCATTAATATCTGCTGAATCTTACCTCATATACGACCCATTATTCACATCAATCGTCGTCCCATTGATATACTCAGGCGACTCTGTCGCCAACCACAGCATCGCCTTGGCTACCTCATCAGGTGTGGCAAATCTACCCGTTACCACTGTCTTTAAAAATGCCTCTCTTCTAGCCAAAGGGATGGTCTCTAACATATCTGTCTCTACAGGGCTTGCAGCAACAGCATTGATGATGACTTTGCCCTCAAAAATCTTGGCAAAGCTTTTTGTAGCGTTAATCAGTCCTGCTTTGGTTGCACCATACCAAACATCGGGATGTCCTATCTGACCTGCTATTGAAGCATTGTTTACGACACGTGTTGCACCTGCTTTCACACAGGCTTCTATCAGCTTGATAGGTGCTTCTAGGTTGAGCTTTAGCATAGTATTTACTTTTTCTTGTGGATAGGTATCATAAGGGATTGAGTACATCACCCCTGCATTATTGATAAGGATATCTATCTTCCCCAACGACTCCACAAGTGCAGGTATGCCTTCCACATTGGTCAAGTCATACGCTATACACTCGACTCTGTCAGTATAGGCAAAATCTTTAAAATCTCGTGCTATGACTATCACGCTATACTCTAATGCCAAAA
>JALSKH010000141.1 GCA_026988975.1 Campylobacteraceae bacterium | reverse complement strand
TCGCAAACCTACTCTGGCTTCTTAAGAAAAGTGAGGTTTGCGAACTTTTTGAGTTCATAATCAAAAGTTATAAGTCCGAAAAATAAGCATTCCACGATTTTAAAAAGTTCGCAAATCGTTTTGAGACGAACTTTAGTCTAGGAGACTAAACTATTCCCACTTTTTAGAGAGTTCACTAAGCCCTTTTTGCTCAAACTCTTTTTTGTACTGCTCTTTTAACTCCACGCCAAACGCCTCTTTGATTTTGGCACTAAAACTATTTTTACTAAAATCAAAAGCATTATAGACCGTGACTCTTTTTGTCTTGGCACGGTAGATAACCGACTCCCCAAAGTTCCCTTTAGGGTTTTTAATATGGGCTTGTTTATTGCGTTGCATATTGAGTATCATACTTGTGGCACTCTCTCCAAAATACTCCATGACAGAATCACTTTTATAGACTGTTCCTAAAGGGTCAGAAGAGTCACCAAGTTTACACTCTATAAATCCTATTTTGTTCTCTTTAATGGTCAAAATATCAAACTCATTAATCACACGAATATTACGATAGGCTACCTGCTCTTTGTCAAACTCTATTTTGACCCCTACGCGAATATCATCAAATTCAAAAGGCTCTAAATTGACATAGACAAACTCTTCAAATAAATAACCAAACTTAACAAAACCCTCTTGTCCTAAAATAGCTCCATTCTCATCAACTATTTTTAACTTTTTAAGTGCTTCTAATATTTTAGGATATTTACTTTTTAGCTCTTTGGTCTTTCTTGTTTTCAATAAAAAACGAATTTTAAACATTCGTTTTATATCATTAAAGAGAAGCTCTAACGCCTCTTTGTCTTGTAAAATTTTAGGCTTTGAGACTTCATCTAAAATCTTCTCTCCCATCAAGGTTAAACAATCTTCAAGGTTCATTGAGCGTTTAATCTTTTTGTTTAAAAATCCATTTTTAGTAATGATGTTATAACTGTTGTCCTCTTTGTCATACGCCAATACTTTACCACCATTAGAGAGAATAATAGAGGAGAGAACAGTAAAAAGAGCCGTATCTGCCCCTGCTCCATTTAAATAGATATTTTCACTCTTCCCTTTAAAGACTTGGGCTATCTGCTCCATATCTTTTTTACTATCTTCATCTATCTCAATCAGTTTAATCTCTGTTTTAAACCCATACTTAGCGTTAAAGCGTTCTATGGAGGCTTTTAACTCTTGGGCCAAGCCTCTCTCTTCTTTGGCATGGTCAAAAAAGAGAATATGGCGTGTAATCTCATCTGAAAAAGCATAAATAATCGGTAAATACTCTATTTTGTTTCTATGAACAATGGTCAAAAGTTCCATCTTTTCTCCCTATGGTAAATTGTATTCTAAATTAAACGCTAAGTATACTATGTAAAGCAGCAACAAACCTAAAATCCTAATTTTAAACACCTAAAAACCCACTAATCAAAACAACATCTTCTCTACTCTTCTCAATTGCCATTAACTCTTTTGTAAAACCACTTTTGGAGAAAAGAAGATAATATTTAATGGGTAGCGTTGACTCTATTTTTTTACTTTTTCTCTCTAGCTCTTTAAATATATCTATGCCTACTTTTTTGTTTGAGTATTTGCATTCACCCACTAAAATAAACTTTTCATTTACACCTACGACATCTATCTCTTCGTCTTTATTCCACCAACGACCAGCTTTAAGAAGAGGATAGTTTTTAAGGGTATATTCTACTGCTAAATCTTCATATATTTTTGCCACAAAACCTGAAAAATTCTCTTTTATCTTTAATCGTTTTCATATTATA
>JALSKH010000140.1 GCA_026988975.1 Campylobacteraceae bacterium | reverse complement strand
ATCAACTCAAACCTTCTAAAAACTATAAAAAGCACAACTGTTATGGGAGGAGGAACACTTCCAAACAGAGAGTTTCCAACCGTGGCTTTAAGCATAGATGGAAAAGCCGACAAACTAGAGATCGCATTCAGGAAAAAGGGAGTAATCGGTAGAATTGAAAACGATAAATTTCTGCTAGATTTTAGAAGCATAAGAGAAAATGACTTAGAAAAACTGATCACAACGATACAAGAGGTGCTAAAGTGAGACACATCATAGTCGGAACAGCAGGACATGTAGATCATGGCAAAACTGCACTCATAGAAGCGCTAAGTGGCTTTAGTGGAGATACACTAGATGAGGAGAAGAGACGAGGCATCACGATAGACCTCAGCTTTTCTCATATCCAAAATAGCGATACAAATGTCGCTTTCATAGATGTTCCGGGACACGAAAAACTTTTGAAAAATATGATCGCGGGCGCATTTGGATTTGATGCTAGTCTAGTTGTCATTGATGCAAATGAAGGGCTTATGCCTCAAACTATAGAGCATTTGGAGATCTTGAATCTTTTGCATATCCAAAATATCGTAGTAGCTATTAGTAAATTTGATATTTGCGATGAAGAGACGATAAAACGCACGGAAGCAGAGATAAAAGAGTATATATCAACACTTGAAAATCTGCATATCTTCAGCATCACTCGCACCAGTATATATGATGAAAAATCTATAACAATGCTCAAAGAGACACTATATAAACTGCCCTTAAAAAAGAGAAAAAGCAATGGAGTTTTTAGATACTATATAGATAGATCTTTTTCGCTCGCCGGCATCGGTCAAGTTGTCACAGGCACGGTACTCGATGGCGAGATAAAAGTCGGCGACAAGATTTTTGCTCCTGAGATAAATAAAGAGTTTAAAATCAAAAACCTACAAGTTCACGACAAAGATGTCCAAAGCGCCACGAGTTCACTAAGAACTGCGATAAATCTACAAGGAAACAGCAAATCGCCTTTGAAAAAAGGAACACTTCTTTGCAAAAAAGGCTTTATCAAAGGATTTAGCAGAGTTGATGTTTGGCTAGAGGGAGTATCAGGGCATGAGATAAAGCACGATACAGAGCTTACTATCTTCATAGGGACAAAGCAGGTAAAAGCAAAAGTTTTGCTACTCTCACAAGAGCAGAGTGTCTCTAGCGGATTTGCAACTCTAAGTTTCAAAGAGAAACTTTTTTTAGTCCACAATGAGCCATTTATACTCTCCACAAGCGGAAGAATCATAGGAGGCGGACGGGTGCTAAATCCTATAAATGATCCCTTAAAGAAAAGAGTTAAATTAGAGTTTTTAAAGGCACTCAAAGATGAAAATTTTAGTGAAGTTTTCTCCATACTCTGCTCAATGCACAAAAAAGGTTTCGGGCTGATTTCATCAAACCAAAGATTTGGACTAAACCATGAAGAAGCACTCCAAAAAGCCAGAGAACTTCAAAATGTCTTTGTAGATGAAAAAAGCCTTGTCATATATCCCGTATCTATAAAAGGGGAATTGGAAAAAATCATCAAAAACATATATGAAAAAAATGCTTACGCCTTACTCTCCGCCAACTCTCTTGGCTCAAAATTAAAGTGGGCTGGAGTCGAACTACTACAAAGCACGCTAGATAAACTTTGCGATGAAAAGTACCTCTGCTTGGAAAACGGAATATATAAAAATCCCAATATCCAAATCAAAAATATAGACAAACACATAGAAGATACGATATACAAAATCATCAAAGATGGCGGCTTCACACCTGATGCGCCATACAACATATATGATGATTTAGATATAGATAGAAAAATGGGCGACAATGC
>JALSKH010000139.1 GCA_026988975.1 Campylobacteraceae bacterium | reverse complement strand
GAGAGAGAAAATGTGATTGCAAAGTATATCGCAGCTACTACTAGCCATGTCTCAAATGGCGAGAAAGTATTTGCGACGATCTCTCGTCCGACTTTTGTTAAATCTGTGATAGATATAACCGATACCAATGACGAGTCTTTTACGAGAGCTATCATCTCTCCCACTAGAGTTGGAAGAGCTCTTTTAAAAGCCTGTGGCATGATGATACTGCCCATAGTTTGAACATAGTTCATCCCGAGTGACTTTGCAGCTTCAGTTTGACCCTTGTCGATGGATTGTATAGCGCCTCTTAAAACTTCGGCGATATATGCACCATAAAAAAGACCCAGAGATATAGCCCCAGCATAAAATCTTTCGATACTAAATATCGTGGCAATTATAAAGTAGAAGATAAATATCTGAACCAGAAGTGGTGTTCCTCTGATGACTGCGATATAAAATGTCGCTATATCTTTCAAAAATTGATAATTTGAAATCCTCATAAATGCCAAAAATGATGCCAGTATAAAAGCTATAACCAGTGCAACACCGGAAATTTTAAGCGTTGTAAACAGACCATTCATAAGAGGTCCAGGTTTCCAAGAGGTATAAGATGCCAAATCATCGTCTTGATATACAAAATCCTTGTTATCAACTAAGATTTTGTAATCCTTAGATACCTTGATATCTTTTACGCCATCTTTACCTTTGATCTCTATAGTGCCATTTTCAAGAGTTACTTTTCCGTCAAATGGTGCTTGTATAGTTGTCTCTTTTTGATAGGCAAAATATTTTGGCACACTGTTCCATTTCCAGATATAGTTCATATTTGAAGATGCTATGAACAGCGAATACCCTAACAATACAAAAAAGAGGACGGCCACAATGTGACCGAATACCTTGTTTTCTAATAGTGGTTGTTGTTTTTTTGACAAATTACATTACCTTTTTTTGCCATCTAACACTATTAAACCATTTGTCATATATTCTTTTATAAACACCATCGTGTTTTGCTTGGTTTAAAAAGTTATTTAGCCAGTTAAGAAAATCAGGATCACCTTTTCTTACAGCCCAGCCAAGTGGTTCATAAGTCAAAGGTTGGTCCAAAAATGCAAGCTTGCCTTTGCCTTTTGCAGCATAAAAGATAGCATTATATGGTTTGTCATATACAAATGCATCTGCTTTTCCATTCATCACCTCTTGAACAGCGTCAGCTTCAGTATCAAAAGTTCTGATTTTTGCGTGTTTGAACATTTTTCTTGTAGCGATTTCGCCTGTAACACCTAGTTTTGTAACTACAGTATTGCCAGCTTTATCTATATCTCTCCAAGTTTTTCCAGCATATTTTTTCTTTGCAAGAATAGTTTGACCGATGCTGATGTACGGATTTGCAAAGTTGATTTTGAGGTTTCTCTTTTGAGTAACTGTCATACCAGAAGCGATGATGTCATACTTGCTAGTAAGAAGTCCAGCGATGATGCCATCCCAAGCAGTTGGTACAAGTTTGAGTTTAACACCCATAGCTTTTGCCATAGCTTTCATCAAATCAACATCAAAACCGATGATGTTGCCTTTTTTGTCTTTCATCTCAAAAGGCATATATCCAGCCTCTAGCCCAACTCTAAGTTCACCTCTTTGTACAATCGCATTTAGAGTCGATTTTTGCCATAAGCTGATATCATCAGCAGCCAAATTAAGCCCAAGCATTATAAGTAATGCAGCTATAATTTTCTTCATATTTTCTCCTACTAATAAATTTTGTATAATTACATGTAAAGAGATAAGCAAGATGATCACATTTTTTTTAGATCAATGATAGAACTTCAAATGAAGTTTTATTAAATCTCCAAGGAGTCTATCACTTGCTTC
>JALSKH010000138.1 GCA_026988975.1 Campylobacteraceae bacterium | reverse complement strand
ATACGAGTATTGAGATTACTCAAAAGTATGTAACTGTAAAACCTCAAATTTCAAAAGAGGTTGTAAATAAGATATTTGATAGTATTTAAGGACGATTGTCATATAACTTAAATTTACTCAAATGCCTATTTTATGGTATAAAGATTTTTTTAAGAAAGTATCGAAGCTTTTTAGTTTGTGGATGGGGTGAAGGGATTCGAACCCCTGAATGCTGGTACCAAAAACCAGTGCCTTACCGCTTGGCGACACCCCAATATGTAATTGGTTGCGGGAGACGGATTTGAACCATCGACCTTCGGGTTATGAGCCCGACGAGCTACCAAACTGCTCTATCCCGCGACATTTAAAATATTAGAACATTTGAGATTTAATCTTTTTCAAAACTTTCACTCAATTTGTGAGGTGAAATTATAGTCATTTTTATCTTAATTGTCAAGGGATTATGGTACAATTTCACAAAATTAATTTATTTAGGGGAACTTTATGTCTAGAGATAGGGTAGAAAGGGCGATTGAGGAGATTAAACAAGGCAAAATGGTCTTGATGGTAGATGATGAAGACAGGGAAAATGAAGGGGATCTGGTTTTTGCAGCTACTTTTTCAACTCCGCAAAAGGTAAATTTTATGGCTTCACATGCAAAGGGATTGATATGCGTTTCACTTACGAAAAAGATTTCAGACAGACTGGATCTTGCTCCTATGGTTGCAAACAATAACTCTCAACATGAGACTGCTTTTACTGTTACTGTTGATGCAGCGACTTGCACCACTGGAATCTCTGCTTATGAGAGAGATATGACTATTAAAATTCTTGCACAAAACAATAGCAAACCAAGTGATTTGGTTAGACCGGGGCATATATTTCCTTTGATAGCTAAAAAAGGTGGAACTCTTGTTAGAACAGGGCATACAGAGGGTTCAGTCGATCTTTGTAAGCTGGCTGGTTTAAATAGTGTAGCGGTTATTTGTGAAGTCATGAAAGATGACGGTACTATGGCTAGAAGAGCTGATTTAGACATCTTTTGTGAGCAAAATGATATACATATGGTCTATATCTCTGATATAGTTGAATATAGACTGCAACATGAGTCCCTTGTGCGAGAAATAACATCATCTAGCACATCTTTTTTGGGTGCGAAATGTAGAAGAGTAGATATGGTAGATCACGAAGGAAATCATCATACTATATATGAATTTGGCAAACTAAAAGAGACTTCTGCGGTAAAATTCCATAACATTATGTGGGATGATGAACTGCTGGCAGATAGAGCAAAATTTGAAGGACTTATGAAAGCAGTCGATTATCTGAAGGAAAATGGTGGAGTTCTAGTTTTTATAGGAAATGAAAATAATTTTAGTAAAGAGATCAGAGAGTATGGTGTGGGCGCACAAATACTCAATAAAATAGGTATAAAAAATATAAAACTAATATCCTCTCTTAAAAGTTCTGATTTTGTTGGATTGAGCGGTTTTGGTTTGAGTATAGATGAAAATATCGAGCTATAGATGAAAATGCGTGTATATTATGATGATACTGATGCTGGAGGTATTGTTTATCACGCGAATTATCTGAAGTATTGTGAAAGAGCCAGGAGTGAGCTTTTCTTTGAAAAAGGAAAACTACCTACAAAAGGTGGGGCTCACTTCGTGGTTAAACATATCGATGCTGAATTTTTAAGTTCAGCAAAATTAGGAGATATGATAGAAGTTAAATATGAAATCAAGCACCTAGGAGGTGCTTCTATGAAGCTTTATCAGTCAGTTTGGTTAAAAAAGGTTAAACTGTTTGAGATGACTTCCGTTTTAGTTTATGCAAAAGATGGAAAACCTCTGAAGATAGATGAAGAGACTAGAAAATTCCTTACATCTCTTCACTAAAAATCTCCATTGTATATCTTTTTGGTGATATTATAGTAGTTTTGTATTTTACTTGATTGTTTACGATGTTTTCTTGAAATATTCTTGTTCCGTTTTGTTTAAAGTACCTGCTGTATAAGTAATCAGCCCCCAAGGAAGTAGAGTAATTAACCCAATTGTATTCGATATCACTGTTTAAAAAATCATTTGAAACTGTTATCTCATCATTGACACTGCCTATGGAATTTGCGATTAACATCGATTTTCTATCTGCATATTGTGTTAGATTTAATATCATTGGACTATAATTTATCTGCGTAGATAGAAGATTATATGGTTTTCTGTCATATACTCTGAGTTGTGATGCTAGCAGGCTTGCTTTTACTAAAGGTAAGTTTAAAAATATAGAAGCATTATCAAGTTTTCTATTCCATTTTAGAATTTTTTTAAATCTCATATTTGTGTTTTTAAACTGTTTTGTATAGACTACAAGTTTTGAACTGTTCTGGACATCGCTGTTTAGCTCATTGGCGATACTGCTAAGGTCGGAAAAAATAGCAACTCTATTTGTTGCGTATAACATAAGTTTTTCTACCTGCTTTTTGTAGTTTATGCCTCCAAATATAACATTTGCACTATAATTTTCTATCTTGTTTGAGTTTACAGTGGGTATATATATAGTAAATCCATCTGAATTTTGAACTACTATTTTTGCCCCTTTTTCTGTTAAAGGAGCTATTATGTACTTATAGCCATCCTCTTTTATCTTTGCAAGCGTAGTTAGTAGTGAATCTTCACTCTCATCATTTGAGTTGTAAATCTTTAAATCAAAATTGAATTTTTTAAACAGAAGATAGGCCAGGGTCGAATTTACTGTACTTATAGCGTATCGCCTTATAACCTTTTGTGGTACGAGCATCGCCAGTTTTATCTGTATGTTATTTTGAGTGGCAAGATTAAAAATAGCCCTATACTCATCATAACTGTTTTGAATATCATCAAATTGAGAGTGGTTTTTGTAAACGCTCAAAAAAGAGAAAATCTTACCGTTTTTGAGCATGTCAGTCAGACACTCTGTATCACATTTTGTAATACTTAGATTCATAAATACATTTTGAGTGGGTGGAATTTGCGATATTATCTCACTTTTTCCAAACATAAAGCTTGCAAAAAGCAGTATTAGTGATAATTTTTTCATAATAAATTTTTAACCTTTAACATATCGGCAAAAACATCCTTTTTTGCCGATGGATTTCTAAGTAAAAAGCTTGGATGATATGTTGGTATCAGTTTTGCATCACCATACTCCAAGATTTCGCCTCGTATTTTAGATATAGGGGTATTATAATCTTCACTTAGATGATGATATCCAGTTGATCCTAAAGCAACTATAACCTTTGGCTTTACGATGGCTATCTGCTCTAGCAGATATGGTTTGCAAGCTGTTACTTCTTCAAGTGTTGGCACTCTGTTGTTAGGTGGGCGACATTTTACGATATTTGCTATGTAAACACTCTCTCTTTTGATATTTAGGACATTTTCTATGATTTTTGTCAAAAGTTGCCCAGCCCTTCCTACGAAAACTCTGCCACTTTCATCTTCGTTTGCGCCAGGTCCTTCGCCGATGAACATAATTTTGGCATTTTGCGGTCCCTCGCCAAATACAACATTTTTCCTACTTTTTGCCAGTGGACACAAGTGGCAGTTTTGCACTTTTAGTTCTATCTCATGCAGGCTGTTTGCAGATGTTGATATGAGTTTTTTATCTATCGGCTTGAGTTCTTTGAAGTATTCAAATCCCAAAGAGCGATACTGATACATTAATTTCAATAATTTTGCTTTTTCCATTGCTGATTTTATCCAAGAGGGCGTTAAAATTCCATTAATATTCGATATAATACACTATGATATTGAAAAAAATAGAAAAAATACTAGAAAAAAGAGATGTTCTTCTTACAGGTGGCGGTGGAGTCGGAAAGAGTTATATCTCTAATGAATTGGCTCAAAAGATCAGAAAAAGCTCCAGACAGGTTGTCGTACTTGGTAGTACAGGCGTGAGTGCGGTAAATGTAAATGGACAAACTATCCATAGCTTTTTTGCATTTGGAATCTGCAACTCTTTGGAGGAGTTAAACAAGCATGACAAGTATGTTAAAAGTAGATTGGCAGAGATAAAAAAGATACTTAGTAAATGTGACCTTTTGATCATAGATGAGATCAGTATGGTTTCTTCTGCTATGCTAGATATGATTCAGTATAGATTGAGAAATGGTGGATTTAAAGGTAGAATTCTTTTTGTGGGTGATTTTTTTCAACTGCCTCCGGTCTTTAAGAAATCTCAAAATAGTCTCTTGAATTCAAATGGATATGCCTTTCAAAGCAGTGCATGGGAGTTTTTCAATCCACTTGTTATCGAACTAACAAAAACAAAAAGAACTGAAGATAGAGATTTTTTTGAAATTTTAAACAGAATAAGATGGGCTGATTTAGATAGAAAAACTATAGAGTATCTGTCAAAATTGAGACAAAACAGCTCTATGCTTCAAGGTGATGCAACTATACTTTTTGCTAGAAATGCTGAAGCAGATAGAACAAATCTCGAAAAACTGAAAGCTTTAAGAGGAGAGCCTATACTTTTAAAGGCAAAAGAGAAGCTACATGTAAAGAGTCTGCATGCAAACAAGATAGAAAACTGGAAAAAATCTCTCCCGGTTCCTTGTGATTTGACTCTGAAAATTGGAGCAAAGGTTCTATTTTGCACAAATAAATGGCAAAAATATTATAATGGTGAAAGAGGTGTGGTTGTCGAGATAGGAGATGACTATGTTTTGGTGGAGAAAGAGGATGATTTGGTAAGAGTTGATAGGATGGAATACACATTGAGTGAAAATATGATCTTAAATGGAGAGATAGAAGAGAAGCCACTTGTTTCCATAGAGCAGTTTCCTCTGAAACTTGCTTATGCTATAACTGTGCATAAATCACAAGGAATGAGCATAGACGAACTTGTGTGTAATATAGACAATATCTTCGAGAAGAGTCAGTTTTATGTTGCAATTTCAAGGGCAAAAAACCCTAAAAAACTCTATATAGATTTGAACTATGGAGATTTTGACAGATGGGTGCAGAGGATCACAAGAGTCTCATCCGAGGTGATTGATTTTTATAAAAATAGTGAAGTTTTAAAGATAGAGGAGTAGAATATGAAGAAGTTTTTATATATATTTTTAGTTATGGCTATATCGTTATCAGCGCAAATGCTAAATATTGATGATTTTAGCAGTGAAGTTTTTTCAAGAGTTAGCAAAAAACCCGCAACTATAAATCTAAATTTGATGGTTGAGGGTAGATATGTTGAAGATGAAAGCTACAAGATTGTTGATGCCCTAAATATAGTCATAGGAAGCTTTTATCTTGAGGATTTAATCACTTCACAAGGAAAGCAGAAGTTAAAAGAGGCGATAAAGGCATATACGCTAAGCAAGTATAGCATCGACATAGACAACATCTATATCCAAAAAATGCAGTCTATGCCAAATACGCAAGAGATAATAGATGCACTAAAAAAAGAGGGAATGTGCATAAAATAGTTAAAATTTACAGTCATTGTGTTACTACATCGTAATCTTTTGGGATGTTTAGCTTAAATAAAACAGAATCTAAGACAATATTTTTTTCTAAATTTTTTAGCTTTATAATTACACTATTTTCTAGCTTATCTTTATAAGTGATGCTTGAGATTAGACCATTTTTGGTGTTTATGAAGTAGTTTGTATCTTCATAGCTTGTCATATATCTGTTTTTAGATATCTGTTTTGCCTCTTTTATGATTTGAGTAAAGTTTGGACTATTTTTAAGAGTCGTTATGATCGCTTGTTCAAGTTCTGGCTCAATTATAACAACTCTGTTTTTTATAAAATATACCTTTTTTTCAACGGGAGTTTTATATATCCAAAGTGCTACCTTTTTATCCGTTGCATAGAAGCTACCTGTGTATGTGATGGTGCTGTTTTGTTCATTTTGAATGGTTTGAACAAAGTCAGAACTGAGCGTTCTAAAGTCAAATATATTTGCATATGTGCTTAAAAAAAATGTTATTAACAATAGAATAATTTTCATAAATTTAAACTCCTAACAGTATTATAGTAAAGTTTTAGCAAATAGATAGTAAAAATATGATAAAATGGCAAGTTTATTAAAAATAATCGCAAATAAGAGGTAAATTAATGTTTATAGAGACTGTGGCAAAGAAGATATTTGGAACAAAAAATGATAGATTGGTAAAGGCTTATTTAAAAAGAGTTAAAAATATAAATGAGTTAGAAGAGAAATATGAAAAGATGAGTGATGAAGATCTCAAAGGTGCCTTTGATGAGTTTAAAAAGCAGGTAAACAGTGAAGAGAAAAGTTTGGACGATGTACTTTATGATGTTTTTGCGATTATAAGAGAAGTAAGTAAAAGAACTATAGGTTTGCGTCATTTTGATGTGCAGATGGTAGGTGGTTTGGTTCTTCATGAAGGTGACATAGCAGAGATGAAAACTGGAGAGGGAAAAACCCTTGTAGCAACTCTGCCTGTTGCGCTAAATGCGATGACTGGCAAAGGCGTACATGTAGTAACCGTAAATGACTACCTAGCCAAAAGAGATGCTGCGGATATGTCTCCTATATATAATTTTTTGGGTTTGAGTGTTGGTGTTGTAACTGCTGAACTTGAAGATGATGCAAAAAGAAAAGAGCAGTATGCTTGCGATATAACATATGGCACAAATAATGAGTATGGATTTGATTATCTAAGAGACAATATGCGCTACTCTTTGGAAGAAAAGGTTCAAAGAGATTATAACTTTGTTATAGTTGATGAGGTTGACTCTATTTTGATAGATGAAGCTAGAACTCCTCTGATAATCTCTGGTCCAACAAATCGAACTTTAGATGGGTATAAAAAAGCTGATGTTATAGCAAAACAGTTAACAAGAGATGTGGACTTCACAGTAGATGAAAAGAACAGAACTATTTTGATAACAGAAGAGGGCAATGAAAAAGCGGAACAGCTTTTTGGAGTTGGAAATCTATATAGCTTGGAAAATGCTATATTGGCTCACCATTTGGATCAAGCTTTAAAAGCTCATAATCTATTCGAAAAAGATGTTGATTATGTTGTAAAAGAGGGTGAAATCGTCATAGTCGATGAATTTACGGGAAGATTAAGCGAGGGAAGAAGATTTTCTGAAGGATTGCACCAAGCTTTGGAAGCAAAAGAGGGTGTTGAGATAAAAGAGGAGTCCCAAACTCTTGCTGATATCACTTTTCAAAACTACTTTAGACAGTATGAAAAACTAGCAGGAATGACAGGAACTGCTCAAACAGAAGCTACAGAGTTTGCGCAGATATATAATCTAGAAGTTATAACAATCCCAACAAATCTGCCTATGGTCAGAGAGGATAATAACGACTTAATCTATAAAACAGAGGCTGAAAAATTTAATGCTGCTATAGAAGATATAACCGCTTGTCATAAAAAAGGGCAACCTGTTTTGGTGGGAACTGCATCTATAGAAAAGAGTGAACTTCTACATCATCTTCTTAAGCAGAAAAACATACCGCATACTGTTTTAAATGCAAAAAATCACTTCAAAGAGGCAGAAATCATCAAAAATGCTGGCGATAGAGGAGCAGTTACGATTGCTACAAATATGGCTGGTCGTGGAGTTGATATCAAAATCTCTCAAGAGATTAAAGATTTAGGAGGTCTGTATATTATAGGTACAGAGAGACACGAGAGTAGAAGGATAGACAACCAACTAAGAGGTCGTTCAGGTCGTCAAGGAGATCCTGGAAAGAGCAGATTTTATCTAAGCCTTGAAGATAATCTCCTTAGGATTTTTGGTAGCGATAGAATTAAAAACATCATGGAAAGATTGGGGATAGAAGAGGGTGAACATATAGAGTCAAAGATGGTAACAAGAGCTGTTGAAAATGCTCAAAAGAAGATAGAAAATATGAACTTTGAATCAAGAAAACATCTTTTAGAGTATGACGATGTCGCAAATGAGCAGAGAAAAACCATATATGCTTTTAGAAATAAACTTTTAGATAAAGATTATGATGTAAGTGAAAAATTAGATGAGATAAGAAAAGAGTTTGTTGCAAATCTCCTCTTTCAAGCTGAGATATATGAGGGGGCTACAAAAGAGGATATCGAGCTTGAGAAGCTTATCTCTATAGCGAATGAAGAGCTTCAAGAGAGATTTAGCGTGGAAGATTTTGAGGGGTTGGATTATGATGAGTTAAGCGAAGAGTTAGAAAAAGTTCTACTTGATGCATACAATGAAAAGATGTCTGTTATAGATGATGAGCAAAGAAGAGAGATAGAGAGAGTTCTATATCTTCAAGTCTTGGATAATGCTTGGAGAGAGCATCTTTATCAAATGGATATACTAAAAACTGGTATCGGACTTAGAGGATACAACCAAAAAGATCCACTAGTTGAGTATAAAAAAGAGAGTTATAACCTTTTTGTAGAGTTGGTAGAGCAGATAAAATTTGAAAGTTTTAAAACTCTTTATATCGTTCAGCTAAGGGATGAAGATGAAGAAGAGCAGAGAAGAGCCATGGAAGAGATGCTTAAAAATATGGAAGAAGAGACATCAAAAGGCATGACACTTCAACATGAAAGCGTACTTGAACCCGAAACAAATGAGCCGATAATAGCTGAAAAAAAGATACCAAGAAATGCACCATGTCCTTGTGGAAGTGGTAAAAAGTACAAAAATTGCTGCGGAAAAAGTGGTCCTAAAAAAGGTGTATTAGCATAAAAACGCTAAGTGGATATCTTGTACGAAAGTACCTTAGATTTGACAAAACTCAGCCTTTTATAACCGTCAGCGCTATATTGGCATTTTTAGGTGTTTGTGTTGGAGTCATGGTTCTTATAGTTGCCATGGCCATTATGAATGGTTTTGATAAAGAGTTTGAAAGTAAGCTTTTTACTATGAATTATCCACTGAGTATATACTCAAGAACTTTTAAAAAGATAGATAACGAAGATTTGATTTTTTTAAAGAAAAATTTTCCAAATCTTAGGTATAGTCCATATATATCTTCTCAAGTCATCACAAAAAAAGGTGATAGACTGGAAGGCGGGCTTCTTTTTGGGGTTAATTTCCAAGATGAAGTTAAGATAAACTCTGTTTTAAAAAAAGCTTTGAAACAGAAAAAGTTAGGTAGATATGACATCATAGTCGGTAAAGCTATAAAAGATAGAAATTTTCTTGAAGATGGAGATAAATTAACTCTTATCTTCACTGCTAGCGATCCTACTGGCTTCTCACTCATACCAAAGATGAAAAGATTTACATATAAAGGATACTTTGAGTCTGGTCTTATAGCTTATGACAAAGTTTACATGTACACCACCTTGGATTCAATCAGAAGAGTTTTGAGATATAAAAAAGGGGTATATGATGGTATCCATATTTACTCAAACTCACCTTTTGATGATATTAAAAAGATAAAAAAGGTATTGCCTCCTAGATTGGGTGTAGTTGGCTGGTGGCAGATGAATGGTAATTTCTTCTCTGCTTTAAAGTTAGAAAAACGATCACTTTTTATAGTGCTGATGCTCATTATCTTGATAGCCTCGCTAAACATCATAAGCTCACTTTTGATGACGGTTATGAGCAGAAGAAAAGAGATAGCACTTCTATTTTCGCTAGGAGCTACTGCAAAAGAGATAAAGAGGACTTTCTTTTTGCTAGGTTCTATCATCGGCGGGGGAGGAATTATCGCAGGAGTGGCATTAGGACTTTTATCTATATATATACTTGGTTCGTTTGACCTAATATCTTTGCCGGCAGATGTGTATGGAACTGCAAAACTGCCACTAGATTTATCGTTGGTGGATTTTTCTCTTATATTGATAGGTTCTATCGCGATAGTTCTTTTCTCGTCATACTATCCATCATATAAAGCTACAAAGATAAATGTCTTAGATACTCTTAGAAATGAGTGATGAAATGCCTTCAAAATTAAAGTAGTTATGGCTCTCTTTGTACTCATAAGTGAATTTTAAATGATGGGCTTTTAAAATATTTGCAACTATATATAACCCTAGTCCAAAACTTTTATGAGAAATACTGTCTTGCGTAAAAGGTTCGATATAGTGTTCTAGCGTATCTTTGAGTGGATTTCCCTGCGATATAAACGAGATTTTATCATAATCTGTCTCTATTACAACTCGTTTATCTATGGAGTATTTTATTCCATTGTCAAGTATATTTTTGATAGCAGTCGTAAAGAGTCTAAAATCAACATTTAAAACTAGATTTTTTTCGATATTTATGCTTATTTTGTTTGTCGGTATCATTGCTAGATCAATTGCCTCATCTATTATATCGCTGATTCTGTATGGTTTTATATTGTGTAGTCCTTCACCAGAAGTGATCTGTTCGATAGAGACAAACTCATTTATGAGAAGTTCAAGTTTTTCAAACACTTTTATAAGTCTCTGTTTTTGCTTGTTGTTTTCTATCATCTCAACACTAATTCTTCCTTTTGTTATAGGTGTTTTTAGTTCATGCATTATGTTTCTTAAAAAAAGTTGCCTGGATTGATTTAGTTTTTTGATTTGATTTACAGCATTTTGAAAAGAGTTAGAAACTTGTGAAATCTCATCTTCGCCATCGCTGGCACAAGAGATTTCAAGATCTCCTTTAGCAAATTTATCCATCTCTCTTTTAAGCTTTCTTAGTGGTTTAATTCTTCGGATAGTCAGTATGTATCCCGTGATTATGATAAAAAGAACAAGCGCAAATATAGCTCTTATGGTATGGTATCTGTATGGCTGATAATCCATATCTTTTAGAAGCAAAACTGTATCGTTATGCTCTATAAGGAGATAGTTATTTTTTTCATAAACAAGTATGGCAGTTGAGCCGATTTTACCTACTATCTTTTGCAAAACTTTTGCTTTTTTTAGTATCTTTTTTTTCAGTAGTTTGTCACTGACTTCTTTCATATTGTAACTTTTGACTTGTGCCTCAAGCTGTTGTTTTGTGATAAAATGATTTAGATGAAAAAGTGTTGCTTTGGCGACTATTGTGTATTTGTTATTTAATTTTTCTGTATAGTTTTGCTTGTCATAATCCATCAAAAATATAAAAGCCAGAACTATACTAGCCACAGATATGATAGATATGAAAGTGATACTATAAAAGATGGAATTTTTATTCATTGTGGAGTTTGTATCCTATGCCTCTTATGGCATGTATGTATTTTGGATTTTTAGAATCTTCATTTAGTTTGTTTCTGATTCTTCCAATCATAACATCTATACTCTTGTTTGTGGTGTCTTCATTGATAGCATCTATGTTGTATATCAGCTCTTCCCTAGAGACAACACCGCCTGCTTTTTTGATCAAATATGCTAGTATCTCATACTCTGCAACTGTTAAATTTAGCTCTTTCCCGAGAAAAGTAATGCTCATCTTCTCTTCATCTAGGCTCAAATCTCTCTTCTTTTCATTTTTAGAATCTCTAGCTTTAAAATCCTGATGATGCCTTCGCAATAGACTCATGATTCTAGCCTTAAGTTCCATCGGATCATACGGCTTGGGTATGTAGTCGTCAGCACCATTTTCCAAAGCTGTGACTTTATCACTTAAATCATGTCTTGCTGAAGAGATTATGATGGGAATTGTATGTTTTTTTCGTATCTCCTTGCAAACTTCAAGCCCGTCGATTCCGGGTAGTGTTAGGTCCAAAATGAGCAGTTCAAATTTTTCATTATCGAGGTAAGAGATACCAAGATATGGGTCTTCGGCTATGGTTGTATCTATCTCAAACTGTTCAAGATACTCCGCTAAAATCTCAGCAAGTTCTAAATCATCCTCAATCATAAGTAGTTTAATCATAGTACAATAACCCCTTTGTTTCAAGGGATTATTGTAACATAAGAGAGATAAATTCCTACTTTACGACTAGATATGTAACAAATCCACCTCTGTTTACATATACCATTTTTGAGTGATTTTTATATTTTTTAAATGCCCTGTTTAGATCTTTTATAGTTTTTATGGTTATATTTTGTACCTGTATGATGATATCACCCCTTTTAAATCCTAGTTTATCAGCATCAGAATCAAGCTTAACTCCAGTAATCAAAACACCGTCTATATCTTTTGGAATTTGATATTTTGCTCTGACTTGATCGTCAAGTTGTATAACAGAGAGTCCTTTTATATAGTTTTCACCACCTTTTTTTGAAAAACTCAATTCGCTACTCATACTTGCTAGTTTTGCAGTTGTGGTTGTTATCTTTTGATCTCTTTCAAACTCTATACTTATCTTTTTATTTGGCAAAATTGATCCAACCATATTTTTTAGAGCATTTGCATCTTTAATTTTTTCCCCGTTAACTTTTATGATCAAATCTCCTCTTTTTAAGCCAGCTTTTTTTGCTGCAGAGTTTTTCTCTACGCTCAAGATCAGTGCACCATATCCACTTTTATATAGTCCCTTCATATTTGGCTTTAAATCTGTTATGGATACCCCAAGATATCCTCTTTTGATTTTACCATTGTTTATGAGAGCAGTTGCTATTTTTTTGACCATGTTTGATGGTATAGCAAAGCCGATGCCGTTATTTCCGCCACTTCTTGAGATAATGGCACTATTTATACCTATCAATGCACCTCTGCTGTCAACCAATGCGCCACCAGAATTTCCAGGGTTTATGGAAGCATCTGTTTGTATGAAATTTTCATATTGATTTAAGCCGATACTGCTTTTATTTAGTGCTGAAATTATGCCTTGTGTGACTGATTCACCAACACCAAAAGGGTTTCCTATAGCAAATACAACATCCCCTGTTAAAAGTTTAGATGAGTCTTCAAATTTTGCTACAGGGAGCTTCTTTGCTTCTATCTTTATGACAGCCAAGTCGGTTTTTGGATCTTGTCCGATTATTTTGGCTTTATACTCTTTTTTGTCTCCGTGAACAGTTACTACAATTTTATCTGCACCTTCAACAACATGGTTGTTCGTAACTATGTAACCATTTGACGAGATAATTACGCCAGAACCAAGAGAGTAAGCTTTCCTTTTTTGGGGTCTTAATTTAGGCAGTCTATTCCCAAAAAAGTCCCTAAGAAATGGATTATTCAGCATCTCTTGCAGGTTGTTGTTCATCTGTAGTTTTTTAGTGCTAGCTATATTGACTACCACTTTTCGCATATCTTTTATGGCATTGTTATATGAAAGCAAAACATTTTTATCTGTAGGACTCTCTCTCTTAAAATCATTTGGCATACTCTGTATCGTAACACCAGCAACCAAAGATATAGCGCTTAGAAGCAGTATAAAACTTACTGTTTTTTTCATAATTTTCTCCTCGTTTTTGTATTTGTAAAATTATAAAATATGATATTAAATATTCT
>JALSKH010000137.1 GCA_026988975.1 Campylobacteraceae bacterium | reverse complement strand
CCAAACTCATTATTGTTTACAATGAGTTTTTTAACATCATCAAGCACAAGGCTCTCAAACTCTTCTTTTAACTCAGCATTGTCATCATACCAAAACACCAACCTCTGCGTTTGAAATATTGTTTGTAGTCTTTGTTGTATATCTATCATATTTATTTTTGGTACTCTTTAGGTATTTTTTGGGTTATTGTTCCATCAGGCAGTTGAAAAAACAGTTGCTTATTTTTACTATAAACATTAGCGATACCTTTCATAAAACTCTCTTTTTGAGCATCTTTAACTGCTTTTTTGCCAACTTTTATTATCATTATTTCTAAACTATTCATCTTTTATACCTTCTAAAAATATTTTTCTTAACTCTTCATCATAAATCTCGTCCTGATTTTCAACTAATTCAAAACTGTCATCACCATTAAAAAACAACATCCACTCATCTACTAAATATTTATAAGTGTTTTCAAACAGTTCTCTACTTCTATAATACCGTCTTACTATATCTTCGGTAGGAACATTATGCCCACCTTTTAATACTCTATTTTTAACACGATAGATATTTTCGGTATTTGTTTCTAAAAATAGATATATCAATGATACTCTAAACCCTTGCTGTTTTGCTTTATCTATTATTTTAACAAGATATTTACCAGAGAGTGTAGTTTCAATGATAAATGAATCTTTTTCACCTAATGATATATGTAATTCTTCAAAAAACTTCTTTCCAGCTTTCATCTTGTATTTTTGTATATCATTTGGATCATACTCTTTTGCTATCTCATCAGCATTAATGAACTTTAGCTTTTGCAACTTTGCAAAATTCATTGCAAAAGTTGTTTTACCGCTTCCATTTGCACCTGCAATTATATAAAGTGTTTTCATTACTTACAAAGCCCCATTATAGGATAAAGTATATCTCTAAATTTACAATAATTTACCTTAACGCCATCATCCAAATCTATCTCTATGTTATTTTGAGCAAAGTGCATCATCTTGTCTCTGTCAAACGCTATAAGCTCTTTGAGTTTACTCTCAATCTGTTTTATCTGTTTATCGGCTGATTTTTTATCTGCATTTGATGCTGTGTCTGAAGAGGTTGTCAGATGCAGTGCCTCTTTATGAGCTTCTAGTTTTGCTATGTATTCTGTTAGGTAGCTGTTTCTAACACGAGCAAAGGTATCTACTTCATATCTGTGCATATAGATTAAACTCATAAAACCTTTTTTCGGAGATGCCACCATCCAATAAATCGGTCTTTTTTTGTATCTTTTTATATGGTCTTCATAGAAGCCTTTTACAAAATACTTTCTTAAAGTAGTTCCGAGTGAGTTTTCTATAAATCTGATGTTCTCACTTAAATTTTCTTCGCCAAATGTAGCTTTGACAAACTGCATAAATCTTGAGCTTATATCATCTTTGAAGTAGTCATCTTCAAGGACTGGAATGACATTGTCATCATCGGCTTCAAATGTTGGATTTTGAATGTTAAATTTTGAATTAGCATCATCCAAACTCTCACCCATATTGGCTACATGTAAGCCTTTATGATCCAATGAGTATCTCCCAAACATCACCCCAACACCATAAGAGATAAACTGTTTCATAATCTCATCGGCTTGAAAGACTAACTCATTGTCTATTATTTTTGCTTCATTTTTGAGTATCGTTATATCTTTTAGCTCTACATCAGGGGTAAGTTCATCTTGAAGTTCATAGATATCTATGAAGAGTCTGTTTAACTCCTCTTCGTTTACATGTAAGGTAAAAAACTTCTCTTTCCAATACTCACAATAGCGATTGTAAACCGTCTCTAATGTCGGCTTTTCATTCAACATTAAAAATTCATCATTCAAAATTCTCAAAATCTCATTTTGAGCAAAGTCCCACGATGTTTCTCTACTGTCCCACTCTTCTTTTGAGATGTCTATGTTTTGTTGGGT
>JALSKH010000136.1 GCA_026988975.1 Campylobacteraceae bacterium | reverse complement strand
GTAATTTTACTTTTTTCCCAATCATAGCTGTAACTACACCTCTTGGAATTGCCATGAAGTTTATAGCAAGTATGCGACCAGCAGCCACCTCTTTTGGCTCCCTGACATCTACTAGGATAAACTCTTTGTCTTTGTTCATCCATCTTATGAGCTCTTTGTCTGTTATGCCTTTGGTTATGGTTTTTGAGGCCTTAACCTCAGCTTTCCAAGCAGACATCATTTGTGCTTTAAGTTTTTTGTCAACCTTGACACCAGCATTTAGTGAAATCGATAGAGCGATTAAAATCGTCATAAATTTCAAGATATTTTTCATCCTCTCCTCCTTTAAGTGATTATGAGATTTTATCAATTCAAAGCATAATATTTAGTTAAATATTATGAACTAAAATTCATAGATGTATAATTAATTTTACTTTTATGGTATAATTACCCTAGTTTTATTTTTTTAAAAAGGAGAAGATAGTGAATAAGCTTAGAAAACAAAATAAAATAATAGAAACAGCACTAAAAGTTTTTTCAAAGCAAGGATTTTACAATACAACAGTTTCTCAGATAGCAGATGATTTAAAGATGAGTGTTGGTAACTTTTATAACTATTTTCCGTCAAAAAAGTCCTTGGCAAGGTCAGCCATTGTTTTTGTCACTAAAAAGTTAGCCAATAACTTGAGATATATAAACAGTCAAAAAATAACTTCCGAACAAAAGGTAAAAATGTTTGTCAAAGAGTATTTTGCTTTTATACAGCAGCATCCGGAGATGATAGAGTACTTTTTCAGAGTCTATCTGTCGAGCAGAGAGCTTTTTTGTGAGCATGAGGATTGTGGTTTTGCTCTTGCAAAAGAGTTTATAGATGAGGTGCATATACTTTTTGAAGATGGCGTAAAAAATGGAGAGTTTGTGCAAAAAGATTTTTTTGTCGCTTTCTCTTGTATAGCTGGGATCTTGGGCGGTATGACTTTTTTGAGTGGAGAGCATGTACTAGAGCAAAAGATAGAAGATTATTGTGATAGTGTTGCTAAGACTATATGCCACGCACTGAAGTAGCTATTTTTTCCTATTTTTCTTTCTTTTTGCGTGTCTTTGCTCTTTTTTTACAGAGTGGATCCAGAGCCAGTTTACTCCATAGTGCTACCAAATGCTAGAAATGACATCATAAATGGAGCATTGATGATGTGGAGCAGAGGACTAGGGGAGTTTGGAGCAGTAGTCATCATTAGCATACCACCCGATGGTAGCACCAGTTTTGATATATGATAGATTTAATAACTTTGGATTAAAATACTCAGCTCCAGTAGCGGCAGACATGATACTTGTATCAGTCTGCCTATTTTTAGCCGTGAGGTTTGTGAACAATAGATTAAGTTAAATCTTAAACTTTTTTATATTGTTTTGTAGTTTAGATGCTATATCGCCTAGTTTGATAGCTATGTTGTCTAGTTCTTTTGAACTCTCTATGCTGTTGTTTACTTCTGTATCAAGGGCATTGAAATTCTTTTGTAGTTCTTCTATGACACCGCTAACTTTACCACTCTCTTGTGCTGATTCCTGCGAAAGTGTCACAGAGGTTTCTATTCTCTTTTTTGTGTCATCTGCTAAGTCTATGAGTTCTTGTGTAGCTTCTATATTGTTTTGTGATTTTTCAGCTGTTGCATGTATAGTTGTTTGTGCTTCCATTACGCCTTGAGTTATCACAGAAACCGTAGAGTCTATCTCTGTTAAGCTTTTTTGTGTTCTTTCGGCCAGTTTTCTAACCTCATCAGCCACAACTGCAAAACCTCTTCCGTGTTCCCCTGCACGAGCAGCTTCTATGGCAGCATTTAGTGCCAAGAGGTTTGTTTGGTCTGCTATATCTTTTATGATGCTTAAAACATCTCTTATAGATTGTGTTTGATTTGCTAAAGTGCTTATCTGATCAGACATCTCTGATTCGCTTTGGGCATTGTTTCTTATCTCTTCTACTATGTTGTCAAGTGAAGCCATCATCTTTTCAAGCGCCTCATAGCCAACTGTAAGATTCTCTTCTGTATTATTTGCTTTTTGAAGTGCCAAATTGACGGCATTTTGAATCTGAATGCTATTTTCACCAGCACTTTTAACTAAAGAAGCGTATTTTATCACTCCTTCATTGACGCTTTTTACGCTTTGTGTTGTTTGCACAACCTCTTGGTTGACTTCATTTGAGTCACCGTAGATATTTGTCATGGTCTCATTTATATTTTTTCTTAGATTGTTATAAGCATTTTCAAGCATAGAGAGTTCATCTTTGGTATCTATCTTTATGTCTTTTGTCAAATCCTTTGATGCTCCTATCTCCTCAAACTGTTTTACTACACTGTTTACCTCTTTGGTTATTGAAAAGTATATAGCTAAAAATATACTAAATAGTATGATTAGAAATATGGCTCCAATAGCAATCACGAGATTTCTTTCTGTTTTTTCTTTGTCTACCCGCACTTTTATTAACTTGATGAGAAGTTCATTTGATGTTGTATATAATCTGTTTATATCTTTTATAGTGTCTGTTCCCTCTTGAAAGAAGCTCTTAGGGGTGCCATTAAACTTATTATTTAGGACATCATTTAAACTTTTTCTAAATATTTTCACACTATTTTTCATACTGTCAAATATAGGGGAGATGACAGATTTTATATCAGGATTAAATGTATAAGCACTACTAAAACCACTATCTACACTATCTATATCATTTTGCATTACCCCTACTAAGATGTTTAATCGAGCAAAATCCTTCTTAGATATATCTTTGCCAACTAATTTAGCACCTTTTGCTCTTGCTAGACCCACAGCTTCTGTCAAATCTGGCAGTGTATTTATCACAGCATCCATGAGATAAAGTGTATCCAAATCAGGATCGAGTATAAGGTTTGACATATCACCGATTTTGACGATAAATGCTAAGATAGAGTCAACTTGCTCTTTATAAAATGCAAAATCATGATCTTGTGGATTTGCAACAGCACCCAATAAAGAGGTAGCAAACTTGTTGTAGCTATCTTGCATATTTTCCAGGTGAGAGTTTTTAAGGGCAGTTTTCACTGCAAGTATATTTTCTTTTACACTCTTAGCTTTCTCTTTCATCGCCGATAAAAGAGTGTCGTCGTGTGTAGATTTATAGACTGCCACAACTCCTCGCAACTCTTGCGCGCTCAAAAGTAAAGCTCTGCTAGAGGGTAGTACTTCTGCTCCTTTGATTTCCAGTTTATTAAAACTCACCTGATCATTATGAACTTCTATCAGTGCGCTCATCATATAGCCTGAAAACAGAACTATCAAGACTCCCAAAATTATAAACTTTACTTTATAACTAAAATTATTCATTATAGACATCAACAAATCTCCCTTTTTTTTAGTTAGTATATCTCATTAAAAATTATATCGTACTTAAAAAATAGGGGGGGGGATTTTTCAACTATTTTTTCCTATTTTTCTTTCTTTTTGCGTGTCTTTGCTCTTTTTTTACAGAGTGTATCCAGAGCCAGTTTACTCCATAATAAACTCCCGTAGAGACAAAAATAGCATAAACCAAAGTGCCGACATAGAGCGGTATGAAGATATTTCCCATATTGTTTTGAAACCATTGCAGAGTAAGCTCTACATGTAGATGAGGTTTGCCTAGCAGAAGTGCTCCCGTATGATACTCCATATAGTACATAAAAGGCATAGTTACAGGATTGCTAAGCCACACCATACTGATGGCGATAGGGACATTGAATTTGAAAAACGGAGTCATCGCAAGAACTGCAAGCATCTGAAAAGGCATAGGTATAAAGCCCCAAAATATGCCCACCAAAAGCCCTTTTGTTATCGCTTTTCTATTGACTGAGAGATACTCTCTTGGTATGTGGTACTTTTTGATAAAACTATCAAGTTTGCTTTTTTTCTTATTTTTTTTAAATACTCTTCTTATCATGGTGTGAAAGTATAGCAAATAAATGATATAATTTTTCAAAAATGGTATGGATAATGTTAAAAAAGATAGTTTTATTATGTTTATTGAACTTTTTTGCCTATGCCCAAGATCTGCCTGTGAGTTTTGTGGACAATCACGCTATAGGCAGTGATGAGCTTTATAGCGCTTTGGATTTGCATCGACCATACTTTTATGAATTTTGGAAAAAGCCTCCCACTATAGATACCAAAACTACAAATCTAGTCATAAACAGGCTGAAGAATTTTTATAAAAGCAAAGGATTTTACCACTCTTTTATAACAGTGAAACAGAGTGATAAAATGATAGAGTTTCACATAAAAGAGAAAAAACCTATAATCGTCAGTACAATCTCTGTCTTGTCAAAATTTGATCTTTCGTCATATATTCCTTTTGAAAAAGGAGTTAGATTTCAATCGGATCTATTTGAAAAAAGTAAAAAAGATATAAAAATATTTTACAAAAACAGAGGATTTTGCAAAGTCAATCTTGATGCAAAAGCATGGATAGATATAGAGAAAAATAGGGCTTATCTAGCCTATGATGTGAGGCAAAACCCACTTTGCCATTTTGGGGATATAAAAATTGTCAAACCAAAAGATATAGATGAAAAGATTATAAAATCCCTACTATACTTCAAAAAAGGTGATCTCTACTCCTTGAAAAAGCTAAAAGAGAGTTACAAAAGTTTTTATGCGCATAGTGGCATATCAAGCGTGATGATAAAATCAGATATGCAACAAGGTTTTGATATAGATACAACCGTAAAAGTGGACGAAACAAAGAAGCCGATCCGTTTTCAAGTTGGAGGAGGAGTAAACAGTGATAAGGGGCTAGAGTTGACACTTGGAGTTAAGAATAGAAACTTTTACGGCAATCTAAAAACAGTAGGTTTCAGTATAAAATACACACCACTCAAAGACTCTTTGAGCGTTGACATGAGTATGCCACTGCAAAAAAGGCGAACGGTTGGAGGTATGAGCGAGTATAGCGATGAGAAATTTTTGGGTTATAAAGAGAGAAAATTTTTATCAACTATCTATATAAAACAAAGAAGAGTTAGAACGATACTTCAAGGGGCGATGTTGTTTGATTATTCACGCATTAGTGATAGTGATGATCTCCTTACATATTCACAAGGCGATTTTTTCATTGTTTCACCTAAAATTAGCTGGATTTATGACTCAAGAGATGATCCGCTAGAGCCTACTAGCGGGTATCTTTTACGAGCCGAAGTGATGGGCTCACTAAAGAGTGTCGTATCGGATGCATCATACTACAAATACAACTTGGAAGCCGCATATATCTTGCCTTTTCTGCCTTCTGTTATGGCTTTCAAAGTGGATTATGGGTCTATACATGTAGAGGATGGAAGTTTGCCTGCTTCATATAGATTTTATGCAGGCGGCATGAGTAGCAATCGTGCTTATAGTTATAGGAAGCTAGGTCCTACCAATGCCTATGGAGACCCACTTGGATTAAACTCTGTGCTAAATTTTACGGCAGAGTATCGCTTTGGGATATATGGCGACATAGGTGGAATTTTATTTAGTGACGATACATATATCGGCATAAAAGATAGTCCGGATTTTAGCAAGCTTTATAGCTCATTTGGCTTTGGAATTAGGTATAAAACACCTATTGGTCCCATAGCGCTTGATTTTGGATTTGACACAAAAGAGCCGATGAAACAGTACGCTTTTCATTTTCGCATCGGAGAACTGTTTTGATAAAAGGGATCTATCGGTTTTTTTATCACATGATTTTGTCTATTTTGGTTGTGGCTGCGATTTTGATTTTACTGCTCTCATCACCCCTGTTTTTGAGATATATCGGGGATAGATATATAAAGCCAACAGGTTTAAAATACAGCACCATAAATGGTTCTATTTTAAACAAGATAGTATTAAAAGATGTTAGATATAAAAGTATGATAAGAGTTAAAAGTTTAGTGCTAAACTACAATATTTTAACACTACTCTCAAAAGAAGCAAGGGTAGATAATGTTTTACTAGATACCCCACGCATAAATCTTACAAAGATAAAACAAAAAAGCGAAAGCGATAGCTTCAATTTGATGCCTTTTTTGATCTCAAAAATAAAAATAAAAAATCTAACTCTTGTAAAAAAGAGAAGTTATTTTATAAAATATATGACTTTGTTAAATCTAAAATTTGATAAAAAATTGAGTATCAAAAAAATTCACATGTTGGCAAAAGATAGAAAATATGGCAGCTTTAGAGTAGAGGCTTCTCTAAAATCAAACATTTTAAAAGGAGTCATAAACTCAAGTGTTGTGGATTTTGGCAAAATAAAAATAAAAAACCTAACTACAGATTTTAAATATCTCCTCAATGCCGATAAGATAGATTTTAAAGCCAACTATGAAGCAGAGCAAGATAGATTTGAATTAAAATTAAAGCAAAAGGGGTATCTAAAAACAGATGGTAAATTTAGCTCAAAACTCTTCGCCATAGTGACAAGAACGCCCATCGTTTTGCCAGCAAAAACCTTGGATGCAACACTGAAAGGAGATGCTGATAAAATAGCTCTACATGTAGAGCTAAAATCCACCATATTTGATATAGCAGGCGATTATAAGAAATTTCTTATAAAAGGAAGCAGTAAGGATATAGAGTTAGGAAAACTAGGTAATTTTAACATAGAAACCAACTCCACTCTTAAAGTCGCTCCTTTTGTTTTAAATACAAAAATTTTACTACAAAACAAGCAAATAAAAGCAGAATTAAACGCTACAAAATTAGACTACAACAGAGGCATGGAAGCCAAAAATGTGACCATCAAGCTTGACTCTTTGAGATATGGAAAAGTGCAAATAGATGGACAGATAAAATCAAATGAATTGAGTGCAGATGCAAAACTGTATCCACCAAAAAAGTATCTGAAGACTCTCAAAAACTTCCCCTATCCTATCAGTTCAAAATTCACTCTCAATCCAAAAGGGCTTTCGCTTCTCTTTGGTGAGGATAAGATAAGATTTAAAAATCTAAAAAATTTAGAACTTCAAGATTTAGAGTTAAGTTTAAACTATCTTTTTGGAGCGAAAAAGGTGGACTTCAGAGCAAAATATAGAGCGAAAGATGAAAACAACCTAGCAAGTGTAAATCAATCAGGATTTTTCTATTTTGATGGCAAATATAATTCCCTCGCAGATATAAAAGTGATAAAATCCGCAAGAGAGTTGCCATTTAAAAAGGTAGCCATAAAAGCAGATGGGGATTTGAAAAAGATAGCTCTACATGTAGAAGCAGGACTATATAAGTTTGATATAGATGGAAATTATAAAAACTTCCATATACAAGGTGGTGCTAAAGGTGCAACTTTTGGTTTTATCACTAACTTTCCAGATATGCTCAAAGATGAAAAAACTAATATAACTACAGATACAAACTTAAATCTCTACCCTCTGAGTCTAAGCGGTAAATTTTTCGCAAAGAGTGCTCTCGGAAAACTAAACGGAAAGTATAAGATAAAAGAGAAAAGCAGACTTTTTGAGATGCTATATAAGCCAAATCCGACATATAAATTCTACAAAAACCATAAAATAGAGAAAATCTCGCCCGCAAAAATCACCATATATAGTGATGATGATAGCAAGGTTTTAAACATAGATGCCAAGATGTTAAATGTGACCCTGTTTAAAAAGCTAAATATCTTAGGTGGTTGGGGAAATTTAGCTAAGTTGTATTTCAATATAAATGGAGATATCAGCAAAAAAAATGGAATATCTCTAAATATATCTGCAAAACTGCCCTCGCTTAGAAAGTTTTTGGTGAAAACAGAGCTTATTAAACCGCAGGATCAAGCATTTGTAGATGGTAGAGTTGAGTTAAGCTCAAAGCTACAAATATCTAAAAATATCAAATTTACAAGTGAGATAAAGATGCCTTGGTATGAGATTTCGGTAGATAAAAAAAGTAAATATGAAGGCAAAAACTTACGCCTCTTTTCCAGTTTTAAAAATAACAATATAGTCATAAGCAGGTATAGTTTTGACTTTTTAAAACATCATATATACTCAAATAAACCTTCAAAACTTAAAATAACAAAAGACAAAAAGATAGAGTTTGAAGAGTTTTGGATTTTTGACAATCTTCGACTTCAAGGGGTGATTGATCCACTTAATCATCAAGGAAAACTTCATCTAAAAGGCAAAAATATTCACTACAAAAGCAAAGAGGCAGACTTGAGTGCAGATGCAGAGATAAGTGCAAGTTTAAGCTCAAATGGAGTCCAAAATGTAGAAGGAAAAGTGACGCTACTTGGCGGAGTTGTGAAAAAAGTGCTCAAAAAAGAGTATGCCTCAGCGAACGAAGATATAATAGTCATACAAGATATAAAAGAAAATCGGAAATTAAAACGAAATGTTAGCATCCAAATAGTCTCCAAAAAACCACTTAGATATAAAACAAAAGAGATAGATTTGAAGTTTGTTCCAGATTTTACTATATTTCAAGAGGCGGGTGGAGCTTTGGAGTATCTTGGCATGGTGACGATACCAAATGGAGAGATAAAAAAGAGTGGTAAAGTTTTTAGTATAGCAAAGAGTGAAGTTTACCTAAGAGGCGCAAATCCCATAAATCCGTATCTAAATATCAATGTTTTTTATCGCACGCTTGATGGCATAAAGATAAAAGTCTATATCTCAAACACCCTCTCTTCGCCTTTGATGATCTTAGCCTCGCAGCCTCTAATGAGTACAAATGACATCATGTCTTACATACTTTTTGGCAAGCCGGCATCAACTGCATTTGGAGGTAAAAATAGCGGTCAAAAATCGATCTCTTTAGGAACGGTTTTGTACGGCACTGGCATAAAACAGATGTTTCAAAAAAGCACAAATATAAAGATAGACACCCTAAATATCTTAAGCAGTAGAGACAAAAGACTAGGCTACGAGATAGGAGCAAGTTTAAATGACAAAGTAAGAGTAGTCTATAGAAATGACGAAATATCAAGCATTATCATCCAATACTCACTAACCAAATCCATACAAATAGCTGTAGATGTAAAAGAGAGTGGAGAGGGTGTAAATATCTTGTATAGTAAAGATTTCTAAGCTTTCTGTCAAGTGTTTAGTGATAAAATTTCATCAATGCTGTAGGGTCTAAGGGTTAGACAAACATAGTAAAGCATATTTTTACCTTCAATAAAAATCTACTCCGATTTTTACGCTTTCCTATTATATTTTTACAGTAAATTTTCTTTTATAGGATTTAAAATGGGCGTAGAGAAATATAAAGATTTACTTTCAAGTATAGGTGTTGATGTTCCAAAACATGCAAAAATGATGGCAGCAGGGCTAGAGTCATATAAAAAGCAGTTTTTATCTCAACCAAACAGACCAAAAGGTATGGACTATTTTGATTGGTTTATGAGTGAAATTCAGGGACAGAGAATCGCCGAGATAAATGAATTAAGAGCGCAGAAAAAGCCTGCTGTCGGAACATTTTGTATCTTTGTTCCAGAAGAGATTGTTGTGGGCGCTGGGGGTTCTTGTTATGGGCTTTGCGGTGGAAGTCCCGCTACAATCCCTGATGCAGAGAGTGAACTTCCTAGAAATATCTGCCCTCTTATCAAATCAGCTCACGGGTTTAAGCTTCAAAGAACCTGTGCCTATACTCAATCTTCAGATTTTATATATGGCGAGACAACTTGTGAAGCCAAAAAGAAGACTTGGGAGATTTTAAACAAACACCATCCTGTGCATGTGATGAATATTCCGCATATGAAACGAGATAAAGATTTGAAGATGTGGAAAGAGGAGATAATCGATTTTAAAGAACATATCGAAAGTACGATAGAGAAAAAATTGACTCTAAACGAGATGAAAAATGGCGTTAAGATAGTCAATGACAAACGAGAGGCGCTCCAAAGACTTGATAGACTCAGAGGTATGAATCCAAATGTTATACCGATAAGTGGGAAAGATGCTCTTTTTATAACGCAGATGGGATTTTTAGATGATCCTGTTAGATATACCCAAAAGCTAAATGAGTTATGTGACGAATTAGAAGAGAGAGTGGAAAAAGGCATAAGCGTTTTTGAGAAAGATACACCACGACTCATGGTGCTTGGAACTCCTTTTGCACCACCGAACTGGAAGCTTCATACTGCTGTTGAGACAACTGGTGGCGCTATCATCAATGAGGAGTCTTGCATCGGGCATAGATATTACAAAGATAACATTGACCTTGAAGGGGTTGAAGATGAAGATGCGTTGATGGATAAGGTTGTGCAGAGATATTCACAAGTTGACTGTGCTGTTTTCACGCCAAATACTCCAAGAATTGATAAGATTGTAAAGATGTACAAAGAGAGACAGGCAGACGGCGTGATCTACTATACGCTCTCATTTTGCCACACCTACAATGTGGAGTCTCATCTAGTCATGGAGGCGCTAGAGAAAGAGGGAATCCCGTGTCTAGTCATAGAGTCGGACTATTCGGCGGAAGATGTTGGGCAGATTAAGACAAGAGTCGAAGCATTTTTGGAGAGTCTGACTTTTAAAAAGAAAGCAAAAGCATTTAAAGGTATCAAATAGATGTTTTGGGGCGTAGATGTAGGCTCAACTTATACTAAGATAGCAGGTATAGACAAAGATGAAAATATCATCGAAACAACGGTAATACCTACAATCATGAACCAAGATGAGATAGTTTATGATTATCTAAAAAGCAGAGAAGTAGAGATGGTAGTTGCTACAGGGTATGGCAGATATATGATAGAAAAAAAACTCTCATGCCCAGTTATAAGTGAGATAAAGGCTCATGCAAAAGGGGCATATTTTCATGATAAAAGAGTTGACTTGGTTATCGACCTAGGAGGTCAAGATAGCAAAATCATAAAACTTGATGGCAGTGGAGGTTTTGTTGATTTTAGGATGAATGATAAATGTGCCGCAGGAACAGGGAAGTTTTTAGAGATAGCAGCAAACAGAATGGGACTTAGCATGGAGGAGTTTTCTACTCTTGGGTTTAAATCCGACAAAGAGCTTACGATATCGAGTATGTGTGCCGTATTTGCTGAGTCTGAGGTTATATCTTTGATGGCAAAGAAAGAGAGTGCACCAAATATCTGTTATGGTATCCATGACTCGATCGCTTCAAGGCTCTCTTCTATGGCGAGGAGATTTATTTTAAAAAGCGAATATATACTCTTTAGCGGGGGTGGAGCGTTAAATCCATTTTTGAAACATCTTTTGGAAAAAAGGTTAGAAAAAGATATAGTAGTCTCAAAAACTCCGCAACTTATGGGGTCAATTGGTGCGGCATTAGCTGGATATGAAATTTCTCAAGAAATTTAAAAATAAAAATTAGGAGAAAGATATGAAGATTGATTGTTGTGATTTGGCTTGTCCTGAGCCAGTTCTGAAAACAAAAAAGGCTTTAGAAGAGCTAGAAGATGACTCTATACTAGAAGTTTTAGTAAACAGTGTATCGTCAGTGCAAAATGTTAAGAGATTTGCCACAAATGGCGGTTATGAGAGTAGGAGTGAAGAGTTGGATGATGGCAAAACTCTCATCACCATTATAAAAGGTTATGAGTGCATCATCACACCCTCTAAAGAGAAAAAATTTTTAAACAAGACAGTTTTTGTCAAAACAGACAAGATTGGAGAGGGAGAGCTTGGCACAACGCTGATGAAGAGCTTCCTAAAAACTATACTAGAGTTCAAAGAGCTTCCTAAAAATATAGTTTTTGTAAATAAGGGAGTATTTTTAACCACCAAAGATGAAAATCAAGATTTGATAGAAAATTTAAAAGAGTTAGAGAGTCGAGGGGTTAAGATATATAGTTGTGGCTTATGTTTAAATTTTTACGATATACCGACATATAAGTTAAAAGTAGGCGAAATCGGTAATGCTTATGACTCAGTAGATATGCTTCTAAATACAGATGCAGTTTCGCTATAATGTTGCCTAAAAGGATAAAAATGCGAGAGTTAAACAATGAAGCAAAACTAACGAAGTTTGTAAAAGCCGCAGGCTGAGCCGCCAAGTTAGCTCCGGGTGAGCTTACATTAGCTCTTGGTGGATTGGATTGTAGTGATCAAAATGTGCTTGTCGGCATGGATAGTAGCGACGATGCCGCGGTCTATAAGATAGATGAGCAAAATGCACTTGTTCAAACAGTTGACATCATCACTCCAGTTGTTGATGACCCCTACATGTACGGGCAGATTGCTGCTGCCAACTCTCTTAGCGATATATTTGCCATGGGAGCACGAGTGGCGACGGCCATGAATATAGTAGGTTTCGATGGTTGTAACCATCCAAAAAGTGTGCTAAAAGAGATACTAGAAGGTGGTCAAAGCAAAGTAAAAGAGTGCGGTGGAGTAGTAGTAGGCGGACACACGATAGAGACTCCAGAGATGCTCTATGGACTCAGTGTCAGCGGTTTTGTTCATCCTCAAAAGGTATACAGAAACGACACGCCAAGAGTGGGAGATCTCCTTATCTTGACTAAGCCACTTGGCATGGGCATACTCACTACAGCCATAAAAGCAGATATGCTAAGTTCTAAAAGCGTAGGAAATATAGCCTATATATTGTCTCAGTTAAACTTTGAAGCGTCAAATATAATGAAAGAGTTTAGCGTAAGTGCTTGCACAGATGTGACAGGATTTGGACTCTTGGGTCATAGTGCAGAGATGGCAAGCGATAGGGTAAGCATAAAATTTGACACAGATTCCATACCAGTCATGCCAGAAGCAAAAGAGATGGCAGATATGGGCATCATTCCAGCCGGAACTTACAACAACATGAGCTATCTAAAACAAAAAGTAAGATATACAAAAGAGATAGATGACATAACGCTATATGACGCTCAAACATCGGGAGGATTGCTGATAGCAGTAGATGAAAAAGATGCCCAAATGCTACTAAAAAATCTAAAAAATGCTGGCTATGAGCACAGTTCGACAGTAGCCCAAATCATAGAAAAAGAGGAGAAGGCGCTAGTTGTGTAAATTTCTTCAGAAAAATTATGTTTGATCAATCACAACAAGTTTGTGAAACAGGTATGATACAATTTCACGGTTTTAAACAGGAGGGGATCAAATTTCTTGAAGATATGGGAGAAAATAACTCCAAAGAGTGGTTTTTAAATCATAGGCATATCTGGGAGAAGGAGATTTTGAAGCCAAATATCGAGTTTATCGAAGATATGGGTGAGACTCTGCAAATCTTGGTTCCTACGATAAAAGCTTTGCCAAAAGTGGGTGGCTCTCTTTTTAGGATTTATCGAGATACTAGATTTAGCAAAGACAAAACTCCCATGAAGAGCAAAATAGGGCTACTTTTTTGGCAAGGCAGAGACCATCGGATGCAAAGTAGCAGTTTTTATATGCACTACGATGAAAGCGAGTATTTTATAGCCTCTGGCATCAGAAACTTTAAACCACCGCTCTTAAAACAGTATAGAGAGTATATAAAAGATGAGAAAAAAAGAGAAGAGTTGCATAAAATCTTGGAAAAATTAACTCAAAAAGGGTATGATTTGCCAGAGCCAAAGTACAAAAGAGCACCTAAGGGTTTTGATAAAGATGATAGCTGTGCCTATCTTAGCCTGTTTGGAGCGATGTTCGCATACAAAACATATAAAATAGATGAGATATTTTTCTCTCAAAAGTTGCTAGATAGAGCTTTTGAAGTCTATAGTGATATG
>JALSKH010000135.1 GCA_026988975.1 Campylobacteraceae bacterium | reverse complement strand
ACTTGATTAATAAATAAAAAGCTTAAAGAAGAAAAGGATAAGGCTGTCAAAAATGCAAAAAAGAGATACATTCTATACCAGTGTAATAGAGGATATTTTTCTTGATAGGAAGCATATTGAAATGTAGTATAAAGACGTGCTGATAACAATATCAAAACAAAAATTGCCCAATAGATAATTTTATAAGATAAAACCGAATAGAGCATGAGTGTAGTGAGGAGGGTTAAAGCGAACATGATATATACATTTCTACGAGCAATGTTATACAATGTGTTCATCATTGATCTGTTGATATGTTCTAAATCTTTAAAGGTATCTAATATATTATGAAAAAGCATGGCGTATTATACACAAAAAGGCTCTCAAAAAAGTCAAAAACTACAACTCATTCCCCGTTTTTATAATATCTAAGCCAAATCGTGTACGTAAAGTATGAATATCCTTATAGAGTTGCTCATCTTTACTGTCGGCATCAAAATCTAAAAGAGACAAGGTTTTTAAATTTGCAGAAGAAAAGTTAGAAACATTCAAACTCAGTTTAATCGCTGACTTATTTAAGGGGACAATCTCTTCATACATTTGCAGCAGTGTCTCTTTAAAAACTTTTTCAGAAAACACCCTATCGACCGTCATTGTCTTTTTTACTCTAACGCCATACTCATAATTTATTTTCAGGTAATAACTTGTAGGATTCACCTCTATCGCCATCACCATATAGATAATATGCCGTGCCATAATCATAATACGTCTTTTAACTTCTCCTGCATCTGCAATAGCATCAAAAGTCCGACTGATACCAATAGACTTTCTCTCCCCTTTCGCATTTATACCCTCACCATCTGTACCTGTAACACGACCATAGAGCTGTATGCCTGGTTTTTTCCAGCTATAAAAAAGGTCTTTGTGCCGTTTAATGTCTCCTAAGGTTTTAATATAATGCCCTTCCAGTCTCTTTTGAAACCCTTTGCCTATACCTGGGAAAGCTTTGATGGGCATATGTTCTATGTAGGCATCTATATCTTTTACCTCATACACACCATACGGTTTGGCTGACTCTGTAGCGAGTTTGGCTATCCACTTTGCTTTCGAGATACCTATGGAGACAGGAATATCAAAATGCTCTAAAATTTTACTTTGTATCTCTTTTGCAAAGCTAATCACATCTTCATCTTTTATCCAGCCACTTACATCACAAAAAAACTCATCGATACTAAACTGTTCTACTTTAGGCATATGTGCACGCATAAAAGCATGTATTTTATTTGAAAGTTTATGATAAAGAGGATAATTTGAAGGAATCACTATCATCTCAGGGCAGAGTTGCAGTGCCTGCGCTATGGGCATTGCTGTTTTTACACCTTTGGCGCGTGCCTCATATGATGCCGTGGTTACAATACCACGTATCTTTTTACGTCCATCTATCGTATCTACAAAGTAGTTTTCAAAGGTCTTTTTTTTATCTGAGTAAAAAACAGGTGTCACAAATGCACCTGCATTATCATTCATCAGTCGTATGTGGGTACGTTTTTTGTTAAATATCTCCAGATTAGAACGTGACCCCACACAAATGGGTATATTCTTTAACTGAGGATTCACAGAACGTTCGGCAGAGGCAAAAAAGCTATCTATATCTATATGAAGAAACATAGAGGCATTATAGTATAAAATGAAGATGCATTGTAAAAATATGGCAAATTGCCATATTTTACGTATTAAACTATTTGTAAAATTTCTCTTAAGTCTTTGACATCCACACAATGTGTAGCAGCCTCTCTGAGTACAGGCTTTCCACAAAATGCCACACGGGTGTCGGCATGGGCAAACATACTCAGGTCATTGGCACCATCACCCACGACTAAAGTATCGGCTCTGTCTACACCAAGGAGTGCTTGAAGACGGGTTATCATGTCGCCTTTGGCATTGGAGTACATCATCTCTCCGCCTACTG
>JALSKH010000134.1 GCA_026988975.1 Campylobacteraceae bacterium | reverse complement strand
AGCTCCTAGCCAAGAGCAGTTAAATCAAAAGTTAAATCAAGTTCTTTATCCGACTACTTATGTCGGACGGCGAAAAGAGTTTAGAACGTTTTACAATCATCTTTACGGCAATAGACTTAAAAAACTTTTGCTTTACGGTGAAGGGGGCATAGGTAAAACAGCCATGGTGGCTAAGTTTGGGGTAGAACTTAAGGGTGAGGGCTACAAGGTTTTTGACTATTCACTAAAACACGGTGGAGATTTTGAGGACTTTATGTTAGACATTGAACTGGAGTTAAGTGAAACAAACCATAAAAAGTTCAGCCTCATTAAAGAACGATGTTCTGATGAAGCATGTAAAGTTAAACGTTTGGCTAAATTACTCTTAGAAGAGCATGGTAAGGTAGCATTCATTTTTGACAATTTAGAGTCTGTTCAAGTCCCTAGTACGCAAGAGATAAAGGATGAGAGCTTAAAAGTCTGGATAGAAACACTCAGCAATATAGACAATGTTGTGGTGCTGATGACCTCTCGTTGGTTATTGCCAAATTGTAAAGATGCCATTGCCATTAATAGACCTTTAAAAACTGATTTTCTTTATTTTGTTTCAACACAAAACATAAAGTTTTCTCGCCCAGAAAAACTGGACAAAATTTATGAGACCTTTGGAGGAAACTACCGTGGGGTTGGGCTTTTTCTAAAAGCCATAGAAAACATGAGTAGCTTAGATGAAGCAGAATTTTTAGAGAAACTCTCAAATAGTGAAAGAGAGATGCAAATAGACATGGCAATAGAGCAGATACTCTCTTACCTTAGTGAAGAAGAGAAAGAACTGCTAGTGCGAACAACTGTTTATGCTGTTGCAGTACCTAGAGAGGGCATATGCAAAATAGCTTTAGACTTAGCCAAAGAGAGTTTTTTAGACACCTTGGTTTCATTCTCTTTGATTGAGGAGAGTTTTAATGTTCGCTATGAGGTCAAGGAGTATCAAGTTTCTGCTTTGGTCTTAGGGTTTTTAGAACAAAAAGGGCTAAGTGTTAGTAGCAAGACGGGTGTTTTTGCTTCAACATACCTCTTGTGGCTTTTTAAAGACGAGAGAAAAAACCTTAGATGGGGACTCGTAGCCTATGAGGCTCTAAAAAAGGTAAATAAGGTTGAGCTTTTGGAAGCTTGGCTTTTTGCTGAAAAGAATGAAGAAGACAGACAAGTACAAGGCATATTACTCAATGAAATAGCTGTTCAAAATCTTCATCTTGCTAACTACACAAAAGCCTTGGAGTACCTAGAGAAGTCATTAAAAATATATGTAGCCATCGGCGATAAATCAGGCGAGGGAACAACGCTTAATAATATTTCTCAAATCTATGATGCCCGAGGAGATTTAACAAAAGCCTTAGAGTACTTAGAGAAGTCATTAAAGATAAGAGTAGCCATCGGCGATAAATCAGGTGAGGGAACAACGCTTAATAATATTGCTACAATCTATCAAGCCCGAGGAGATTTAACAAAAGCCTTGGAGTACCTAGAGAAGTCATTAAAGATACAAGTAGCCATAGGCGATAAATCAGGTGAGGGAGCAACGCTTAATAATATTTCTCAAATCTATGATGCCCGAGGAGATTTAACAAAAGCCTTGGAGTACCTAGAGCAGTCATTAAAAATACAAGTAGCCATCGGCGATAAATCAGGTGAGTGTGCTACGCGTTTTAATATGGGGCATATCTATCTTGCAAATGATGAGAGAGAAAAAGCGTATAAGAGTTGGAAAAAGGTTTACCTCATAGCAATAGAGATAGAATACGCAGAAGTATTAGAGGCACTTGAAAGTCTAGCTAATGGGCTTGGCTTAGAGGGTGGGCTTGGGGCTTGGGCAAAAATTAATATTGCGTTTTAGACTTTTTGGTTAAAATACACTTATGGAGAAACAGATGCAAGAAGAAAATCAACAAAGGTATGAATCAAAACCTTTAACAGCCATGGATAAAAAGCTTCAAGAGAAATTT
>JALSKH010000133.1 GCA_026988975.1 Campylobacteraceae bacterium | reverse complement strand
AGAAAGATACCTAATTAATGCTTACAAGCATACAAAAACACAAAAAGAGATTGCACAAATGTTAGGAGTGCATCCCTCAACAATCTCAAGAGAACTCAAAAGAGGAAGAGGAAAAATGGACACAGCTATTTGCTTATCTTATCTCTTGTTGGATTTAACTCCAAACACTTTTGTTGTTAATAACAAATTCCTTAAAGGAGATAGGTTTTTTCCCTGTGATTTTCTCTACTGTATCTGTTAATTCTTCAGCATATCCTAGTACTGTAGCATGGTTTAAATCCATCATGACATCAATGAAAAATGGTGGAAATTGTTTCTCTGTCATTCCTTGGATTGCGGCATCATCTGGTACGGCTATATATTGTGTATTTTTGCCTAATATGTTATTCATTTGCTCAACAGCTTCACCATAAGATAAAGATTCAGTACCTGTAATTGTCAATGTTTCATTTTTGTATTTTTCAGGATTGAGTAAAATCTCCATGCTTACCAAAGCAATATCTCGCACATCAATCCAACCAAGTTTACCATCTCCAGCAGGCAAATAGAGTGTCCCATTTTTATAATCATCTGCCATTAGCGTACTTAAATTTTGCATAAAAAATTGTGGTGCAATGATAGTATAATTCAATCCACTATTTATCACACTATTATCTATTTCACGAATTTTTTTCATAAAATCCAAATCCAAATCATTTTTGGCAATGGCAGCTGATAATCTAACGATATGTTTAATTCCACTTTTTTGGGCAGAAGACACAATGTTTTTTCCCCATTGAACCATATCAGGATGAGTTGGCATCAGCATAAAAAGTGTGTCCATGCCTTTCATAGCCTTTTCAATGGATAAAACATCTGCAAAATCTATTGATATATGATGACTCTCTTCTCGTGTATTGCTACTTGTTCCAGCTAAAAAATCAGCTCCTTTGTTCTTTAGTAAATCTATTAGATGAGAACCTATATTTCCTGTAGCACCTAAAACTAATATTTTATTTGACATAATATTTCCTTTATATTTATATGTACTTATTTGTACAAAAATGTACACTGCTTTTTTTAAACCGTTATCTTTCTCATTGTTATAAATGTACCAATTAGTACAAAAATAATCAATAAAAGAGATATTGGAATTGTCTTATAAAAAACTACTCCAATATCTCTTTTAAGCTCTCTATCAAATCATCTATCAATGCTTGTTTTGCTCCTGCTTGTATGGTGACGACTAAGCCGTTTAGTGCATTCATATAGCGTCCTGCTATGGTCTTTGCATCTTTTGGATTTTTTATCTCTCTTTTGTCTTTTGCATCTTGTATCAATGCTTCAAACATATCTTGCATGAAGTTAAATTCATGGCTTATCTGTTTGCTCAAATCATCATAGCGATTGTAACACTCTTTGCCAGAGTTGATAAGCAGACAACCTTTGACTTTTCCTGTCTCTTCAAGCTCTTTTATGGTGAGATTCATGAGTGTAAGCATCGCCTCTTTTGGACCTACTTTTTCTTTGAGATTTCTCATATACTGCATATTTTGTTCTCGGTAGAGTGCTAAGGTTTTTGAAAAAACATCCTCTTTGCTCTTAAAAGTTGCATAAAAAGAACTTTTTTTGATACCCATAGCCACAAGAAGATTATCAAGTGAAGTATTGTCATAGCCATGCTCCCAAAAATAGTGCATTGCACGGGTTAGTACTTCTGTCTCATCGAAAGTTTTTGGTCGTCCACGGGTTTGAGTATTTGTTTTCATGAGGGTATTATAGACTAATTAGTACATAAATGTCAAGGAGTTTGAAAATTTTATGTACTAATTAGTACATAATCTTATTTCCTATATTAAAAATAAAAGAAACTCTACGACGAACAACTGACAAACGACACACCAGCGATATCAAAAAGCTCTGTCGGTTTTTTGGCGTAATACTTCTCTTCTATCTCTTTTGATTGCTCTTCGTAAGGCTCTTGCATCACCTTTTCCTGAATTT
>JALSKH010000132.1 GCA_026988975.1 Campylobacteraceae bacterium | reverse complement strand
TTTGCAAGCGCATTATGCCGGAGACAGAGTTGAAGATGAGATAAAAAAAATAGATCCAAAAACAGACTGGGTTATAAATGTTCACCTAGATCCATATGATGACTCTGAAATATAGGGGTCATGTCTGAAATATAGGGGTCAGGTATTTACTTTTAACTTTTTGAATAAAAAAGTTAAAAGTAAATACCTGACCCCACTAGCAACTGACCCCACTAGCAACCAAACTCACAACAATCTTTTTTATAGCCACCACCTTTTCTGTGGCAAAAACCAAAACCACCACCAATTGGTGTAACCTCTATATGCTTAGCCTCTTTTTTACTAAGAGCTATACAAGAGGAACAATCAAGCTTTACATGTAGGCTATCACTTCCAAAAGTTCTTCTGCAAACTCTTAGTATTATTCCCCTACTAAGCCCCATAGAAGAGAATCTTTTTTTTATATCATCTTCTAAATCTACACTCTCTACTATAGCTCTTTGACCTTTTTCAAGCTCACTTAGTTTCATCAAACTCCCTATGTGGTCAGGTATTTACTATTTACTTTTTAAAAAAATAAATAGTAAATACCTGACCCCTATTATAATATTTTATATGCGCTATACGCAAATATCCATGCAACCACATTCGGATAAATTGTATAAAATACTCTCCAAGCCCATTGAGGAATCTCCGCATAAAATGTACTCATAGCTGCCAAGCATGGAGAGTAAATCATGATGATAAGAAGCAAAGCGACTGCTGCCTTAAAATCTACATTTTCTCTTATTTTTGATATAAGCCCCTTGCTAGCTCCGCTCTCTCCACCGACCGCATAAAGTGTTCCCATCGTAGAAACGACAACCTCTTTTGCTGCAAGTCCTGCCACGACTGAGACGCTCATCCTCCAGTCAAATCCAAGTGGAGCAAATACAGGCTCTATAAATTTTCCGACACTGCCTAAATAACTATTTTCCAAAAGTTTTGCATTTAGTTCATTTTTCAACGCTGCTTTTGCTTTTGAACTCTTTGCTTGTTCTATCTTGGTTTGAAAATTTTGTGTAATCATATCATTTTTTGGATACGCACTCAAGAACCAGACTATCATAGATGCAAAAGCTATAAATGTACCAGCTTTTTTCAAAAACATCTTTGTCTTTATCCACAAGTCCATAAATAGTGCTTTGGATGAAGGAAATCTATATGGTGGCATCTCCATAACAAATGGTTCAGGCTCACCTTTAAACAAAACAGTTCTTAGTATCTTAGCAACAATCAAACCCAAAATTGCTCCGCCTATATATATGGCAAAAAGAACATTTCCAGGATTGTGATTGGCAAAAAACGCAGCGATAATTAGAACATATATAGGCAATCTCGCACCGCAACTCATAAATCCAAGCACCAACATTGTGATGATTCTATCTTTTGGATTTTTCAGAGTCCTAGCTGCCATATATGCCGGAACAGTGCATCCAAAACCACTTACTAGTGGGACAAAAGCTTTACCCTGCAAACCAAATCTTTTCATAAAACCATCCATTAAGTATGCGGCTCTACTCATATATCCTGTCTGTTCTAGCAGATTTAAACCAAAAAATAGTATCAAGATATTTGGCAAGAACATCACCACCGCACCAACGGCCGGCAAAACACCATCTGTCAAAAGCGAATTAAACATCCCTTTTGGTAAGAAATCTGCCAAGAAATTTTGTGTTTGGGTAAACATCTCACCTATAAAATTCATAGGTATATTTCCAAGTTCAAATGTTAACTGAAAAAGCGCCCACATAAAAAATAAAAATATAGGCAAACCTAAAATCGGATGAATCAAAATATTGTCAATCTTTTCGCTCATTCCCTCATCTTCGTCTTTTAGATTTAATGCTTCCATCTGTAGATTGTAGGCGATAGCTGCTCTCTCATTTGAAAGTATATCGGTTGTACTATCCTCATCAAACTCTAATTCAAGATTTTTATACATCTTCTCTAACATCGAGTGAACTTCTATAAAAATCGGCAAATCATGTATGATTTTATATACTTGCTCATCTCTATCAAGAAGTCTGATCGCGATAAATCTAGCATAATCATCATCTCTAAAATGAGGAGATTTTTGTAGCGTTTTTGCAAGTTTTTCAATTCTCTGCTCTACTCTCTCATCATAATATATCTTATTTGCCTTTTTATCCTCTTTTTTGAGTTTTATGATCTGCGTACTAATCTCATCGACTCCTTTATGCTCCTTTGCTGAAGTCAATATAACTGGAATACCAAGCAGACTCTCAAGGGCATCTTTATCAATTTTACCACCTTTGCTCTCTATCTCATCAACCATATTTACCACTAAAATCATCTTTTTATGCATATCCATCAACTGCAATGAAAATATCAGATTTCTAGAGAGTGTATTTGCATCAACTACATTTAAGATGATATCAAAATCCTCATTTATCAGAAAGTTCTTTGCTACTTGCTCTTCTGGTGTATAAGCGTTTAGCGAGTAAATTCCAGGCAAATCTGTCATGTCTATATCGTATAAATCAGTCTTTAAAAATACCTCTTTCTTTTCAACTGTAACACCACTAAAATTCCCTACATGTAGCTTTGCATTACTGATGGCATTTATGAGTGAAGATTTTCCTACATTTGGCTGCCCTACAATGGCTACTTTTATGGTTTTAAGCATTCTCGTTTATCCTATCTATCAAGACGCCTCTCGCCTCTTCTTCCCTGAGTGCTATCTTGGTATTACCACTGATGATGTCCCAAGTCTGCTTTGCCAAAGTGTGTTCCAAAACTTTTACTTTGGCACCCTTTACCAAACCCATGGATTGGAGTCTGCCTTTGACTGGCTCAAGCGCTACTATCTTTTTCACAATAGCTGTATCATTTATCTTTAAATCACTTATCTTTTTCATTATATACTCTTATTATTTTATAGTTAAGTACCTAACCAAAAGAAACACCAACTAATAGAAGTTCAAAAAGAGTGCATATGCAAGGCAAAAACTTGTAGGTGTACTTATTGTACATCAAAAGTTTTTAACGAAGTCAGATGTGCTCTTTTTGAGCTTCCCTACGGGCGAAAAGATAACGGCACGATTACTGCGTTAGATTTTCTTGAATTACCTACGGGTAGTCCTACGAAAATCTGCCTTGTACTCGCACCGTTCTCTTTTCGCTATTAGTTGGTGTTTCTCTTGGTTAGGTACTTTTATTTGTTTTAAAGCTATTTCTTAGAGGACAAATCCTCCCGTTGGTCTGAGCCTCACGAAACAGCTTTAAAACAAATATGACAAATCGAATATTATCACAATAAAGTTAAGATAGTCTTAAATTGATAATCATTATCATATAATATTATTCTTTTATGATATAATTCTTTTTATGAAAGTAGCACTTATACAACAAAAATCATACAAAAACAGAAAAGAGACTATAGAAAAAACTCTCAAAATGATAAGAGAAGCTTCAAAAAATGGTGCCAAACTGGTTCTTTTACAGGAGTTGCATCAAGATAGATACTTTTGTATCAATGAAGATACAAAAAATTTTGATTTAGCTGAAAATTTTGAAGATGATATATCTTTTTGGGCAACTATAGCAAAGAAAAACGGTATAGTTTTAGTAACTTCTCTATTTGAAAAAAGAGCTAAAGGAGTTTATCATAATAGTGCAGTAGTGTTTGAAAAAGATGGGACCATAGCTGGTAAGTATAGAAAGATGCACATTCCTGATGACCCTGGATTTTATGAAAAATTCTATTTTACACCTGGCGATTTGGGGTTTGAGCCAATACAAACAAGTGTGGGCAAGCTAGGCGTTCTGATTTGTTGGGACCAATGGTTTCCCGAAGCCGCAAGACTTATGGCACTAAAGGGGGCTCAAATCCTGATATATCCCACTGCTATTGGATGGTTTGATGAAGATAGCGAAGATGAAAAACGCAGACAATTAGATGCATGGATAACCGTACAAAGAGGTCATGCCATAGCAAATACCACTCCCTTGATAGCTATAAACAGAGTAGGAAAAGAGTATGACAATTTTAAGCAGATTGAGGGCATAAGATTTTGGGGAAACTCCTTTGCAGTAGGGGCTCAAGGCGAATTTTTAGCAAAAGCCAGTGAGGATAAAGAGGAGATTCTTTTTTGCGATATAGATATTAAAAAAAGCGAAGAGATAACAAAAATATGGCCATTTTTTAGAGACAGGAGAGTTGATGCCTATAAAGATATAGAAAAAATATCTCTATAGGCATCTTTGCCTTTTAAAATTTCTCTTTTAGAGTCTCTTGTATTCCTTTGTGCATTTCATACCAAAAGCTCATGGCTGCCTCGTTTTTATCTTTTTGGAAGAAATTCAACCATTTGATTAGTTCTGGATCATTGTTTCCATCGACTGTATGCTTTCTTTGCAAAAATGTATAGATCATATCTACACTTCTTTGAGACTCCCATAAAATCGAAGAGTTACGACCACCAATCCAATTTGATGTCACATTTATACTAGAGAGATACTGCTCTTTTAAGCCATAAAGCGAGCCCATGACTTCTGGCATCATCTCTTCTGCCCATTTTCGGTGAAAACGACATATGCCGATATTGTCAAGCACCAACTCTCCGCTCAATCTCTTTGCACTCATCCTTCCTAACTCTCTTGGTGGTACAAAATCCGGACCATAGTACATGTAGTATTTACCCATGATAGGCATAGGAGAGAGAGCACCTGGAGTCCAGTATTGGTTTGGAACCATCCATCCTTTTCTAGCATATGCTGTATAGACAAAAGAGTCTAGCACTTTTTTGCCTTTTTGCTTTGCTAATTTATGCGCAAAACTCCTAGCGCCATCACTCAAATCCACAACTCCTCTTTTGTGTATGATAGAGTCAAGCAGTGCGACGCCTATATTTGCATTATGCATAGATGACGAAACTACATCAAAATCTTTAAGTGAAAACTCTGGGATTTCAGATATACCCAACTCTTGTGGGGTTAGCAATCCCTCACTCAAACACTCCATCAACCACGAAAGCGTTCCACCAACCGATATGGCATCAAATCCATACATATCTGCGTGGTGGTTCAATTTCTCAGCCGCTCTTTGGTCAAATATACCAGATAGTGGTCCCATTGTTTGGTATGGCTCATAATCTTTTTTAAATTTTCCATTCATTTTCTTACAAACTGCCGAACATGGTTCACCACAGTTTTTGGAGCTTTTTGTGGCAATCGTCTCTTCGTTAAATTGTTTAAGATAGTGATCAAGAACGAATTTTTTATGGATCTCTAGTCGCTCTTCCTCCTCCATATAGATACTTTTATAGTTGAAAGAGAGCATACTACCAGCGAGTCCGGCATAGTTAACCCCAAATGTTCCACCTGTTTCAAAATTTGCATCAAAACGATACTTAGTAGTGGCTTCCATATCTTTTGTTGAAAGTTTCATTTTATACTTGTCATAAAACCACTTGTCAGCTACTTTTCTATCTCTAAAATCATCCTCTAAAAATGTTCCGCCATATATAATGCCTACGATTCCGTGCTCTTGAAACATTTTACTTCCAAAACCACCTCTTCCTGCCCATGTATCTACAAATGTAACTTCACCTTTTTTGATTGGAGCTGAACAGATTGAACCAAAATCACTCTTGGCTGAAGCTGGACCAGTAGCTAAAATACGAGGGCTTGTGCTGTAATTATCCCCAAAATTTTCCAAAGCATACTCCATCAAAGAGTAAACGCCACCTCTGCCATCACTCCATACTTTTTCTATATCTATCGGGTGAATTTGCACTTGGATCTCTCCACCCTCTTTTCTGTTTAGGCACATGATTGATGGAACTGGTGCTTTTCCTACGATAGAGAGCATATTTATACCAAGATTGTTAAAAACCAACCCTGCTCCTCCCATTGAAGAGATATAAAATCCTCCCCAAGCCGGAGAAAAACCAGTAAATACCAAACGGTTAGAACCTGGAAATATAGAGCCGGCAAGAACACCTGTGCCTATATTTAAACTTTTAAATTTTCCTGCCAAATGAAGTCCTAAATCAACTGGACCAAAAAACTCTCCCAACTCATATCTATTTACTCTATAAAATGATGTACTTGCATCTACAAACAATACTTTTTGATTTGTTCTCATAATTATCCCTATATTTTTAGTATCTTATTATATTAACAATAATATTAATCGTAACTTAATGATTATAATATTATAACTAATTTATTTAAATTATTCTAGATTTTACACACTTTCTAAGCACGATTTAAATTCTAATTGTGTATTATTGTTAACTTTCTAAAAAGGGTTACTCTTGTTTGAAAATAATGGCATTCCTCTATATATACAACTTAAAAACAAGTTATTAAAAGATATCAAAAAAAATTATAGCTCCAATGACAAACTACCTCCAGAAAGCAAACTGATAGAGATTTATAAAGTTAGTCGGATTACAGTTAGAAAAGCTATGGATGAGTTAGAAAGAGATGGTCTTATCATTAAAAAACAGGGTAAAGGAACATATGTAAAAGAGAGAAAGATACTTTATGATGCTACCTCTATCGGGTCATTTACGCAAAGATTTTCAAAACAAAACCATGCGTTAAAAACCAAAAGCATAGAGTATAAAATCATAACAAATGAACACTATGTAAAAGATTTGCTAAAGTGCGATACTTTGTTGCTTATCAAAAGATTTCGTGTATTGGATGGTGTTCCATTTTCATTAATGCTTAACTATTTTGACATAAAAAGGGTACCAAATATCCAAGAAAAATTTCAAATTCAATCTCTATATACATTTTTAAAAAATGAATACGGTATAGAATTTCACAAAGCAATAGAAACAGTAGAAGCAAGATCGGCAACAAAAAAAGAGGCAAAAATCCTAGAAACCAAAAAAAACTCACCTCTTCTATCTCTACACAGACTATCATATGATGAAAAACTTGCGCCTATAGAATTTTCAGATATTGTGATCAAAGCAGATATGTATAAGCATAAAATTATGCTTTCAAGAGAACAACAAGAAGATTAGCAGCTCTAAAGAAAATCACTTTTTGATTTTAGCTTCATAACATACTTAAACTCTTTTTCAATTTTTGGCTCAAGATTGCTTTTCGTTGCTAAATCCATCTCTTCTTTGTATTTATTACTAACTTTTAGGAACTCTTTTCTTAGTTTTCCTTTCAAAATACTCTTTGTAATATGCACAGAATTTGCTGGATTTATAGCTCTAAAGCCTCTATATAAGCCAAAGTGAAGATGTGGACCAGTGCTAAGTCCTGTTGTTCCCACATACCCTATAACCTGCCCTTTCTTGACATATTTTCCTCTTCTTATGCCTCTTCTGAAGTTTCTTAAATGTGCATACAGTGTCTTATAGATGCCTTCATGCTTTATGATGATAGTGTTTCCATATCCACCTTTTCTTCCCGCAAATATAATCTTTCCAGCTCTTGCAGCTTTAACTGGTGTTCCTCTAGGGGCTGCATAATCTATACCTAGATGGGCTCTGTATCTATGTAAAATAGGATGCCACCTCTTATAGGTAAATCTATCTGAGATTCTGGTATATCTAACAGGAAGAGCTAAGAAAAAACCCTCAACTTCTTTACCATTTGCATTGTAGTATCTACCTTTATTAAACAAAAATACAAAATGCTTTTTACCATGTACTTCGATCATGGATGCTTCTATCAATGGAGATCCAAACTGCTGACCTAGTCTAATTTTTTGTTTATAGAATATAACGAGCCTATCACCTTTTCTGATCCTTTTAAAGTTTACACTTTTTTTATAGGATTGTACAAATTGATATGCTAAAAGATAATTTTTGGTAGCATCTATTATATCTTGATATGGGGATTTTACGATTGGAATACTAAGCTTTTCCTCTTTTTCTTCATAAACGATAGGGGTCGTCACCAAAGTATATTTGCCTTTGATCTTTTTTATGTGCAGTTGTAATTCATCACTTATAGGGATCAATACCTGCTCAATTCCACCTTTTTTGTCTTTGAGTATCTCTATCTTTATGCCCGTCATTATCTCAGCAGCAAGCTCTTTGTCTCCAGCATCTAAGTTATAGTATATGCTTTGAGGAAGTGAATTTCTTTCTAAAAAATTTAAAAATGTCTCGCCACTTTTCCATCTCTCCTCTTGCAGATATGCACCACTAACGTACGACAGTAACAATAAAAAAATCAAAAAAATTCTACTCAATTTAAATCCTCAGTTTAAAACAGACATTATATCAAACACAAAGTAAGGTCTGCTTTAAAACAGTTATTGTATAATTATATTTTTATCACAAAAAGGAGTTTTCATTGAAAAAAGCATTATTCATATTTTCTATTTTAGTTTGCGTATTGAACGCACAAGGTTTATATAAAGAGTACAAAACAACAATCACACAGATAAACGGTACTCAAGCAACCATAAAAGATTCAAAAGATATAGTCATCGGTTCAAGCGGTATAGTTATACGAAATTTTGGAGACAAAACTTCAAGTATCATAGCTAGAGTTGATGTTATAGATAAAAATGACGATCAAGCAACTCTACAATTTCATACCTATATAGCATTAAAGCAAACTGCTCTACCGATCCCCGGAGTCACTCCAAAGGTTGGAGATAGTGTTGTGCTGAACTATCTATACGATAGAGCATTGATAGTGGCACCAAACTATAAGATATATAGTGAAATTACAAAGCATTTTAAAAACATAACTTTTGTGCATCCTGACATCATGGGAGCATATCTAGCAGAACACTCCAGACCAAATCCAGATAGAAAACTTTTTAAAACCATGTGTAGAGACAATGTAGCATCTCTCATCTTTTTTGCACTAAATGATGAAGCTATTTTTGTGGATTGCAATAACTTCAAAGTAGTAAAAAAACTAAAAGGCGGCAGAGTGAGACAAGCCCAACTTCCTTTTTATACAAGAGTAAAAGGCATAGATACTTCATGGCTTAACTTCAGCTCTAGCAAAATGAGCTCCTACTCCAACTACTATAAAAGTTTGATAAACAGATGAAAACTCTACATGTAGAACATTTCAGGAGTATAGTTGGTGCAGACAATGTATATGATGATAAAGCTCACCTACTTGCTTACTCGTATGATGCTACTAAAAATCACTATGAGCCAGACGCTGTCGTGTTTCCAAGAGATGAAGAAGATGTAAGTAAAATCTTAAAATACTGCAACGAAAACCAAATCATCATAACTCCAAGAGGTGCAGGAAGTGGCTTTACTGGTGGAGCACTGCCTACAAATGGCGGAATTATACTAGCCCTCGAAAAACATATGAATAAAATCCTAGAGATAGATATGCAAAACCTTGTAGCAGTCGTACAACCCGGGGTCATCAACATGGATTTACAAAAAACTGTAGAAGCAAAAGGACTCTTTTATCCCCCAGATCCGGCAAGTCAAGACTACTCGACGCTAGGCGGCAATGTAAGTGAAAATGCTGGTGGAATGAGAGCTGCAAAGTATGGTATAACCAAAGATTTTGTGATGGCACTAAGAGCGGTTCTTCCAAGTGGAGAGATCATTAGAGCAGGAAAAAGAACTATAAAAGATGTAGCGGGATACAATATAGCCGGCATCTTGATAGCAAGTGAAGGCACTCTAGGCGTCATCACTGAAATCACACTCAAACTTTTAGCGAAACCAAAACTATCAAAAAGTGCGATGGGAGTATTTCCAACTGTCCAAAAAGCGATGGAAGCTGTTTTTAAAACTATGGCTAGTGGCGTAACACCAGTTGCCATGGAGTTTTTAGACAATCTCAGCATCAAAGCAGTAGAGCAAAAATTTCACAAAGGCTTGCCTACCGACGCAGGAGCGATCCTCATCACCACAGTAGATGGCAACTTGGAAGTTGAACTGGAAAATCAACTTCAAATCATACAAGAGAGTTTCAAAGAGAATGGCTGCAGCGACTTCAAAAGGGCAAAAGACGCCAAAGAGGGAGATGACTTATGGTTTGCAAGACGAAATGCAAGTCAAAGTATCACCATCTATGGAAGCAAAAAATTAAATGAAGATATAACAGTCCCGAGAAGCAAACTTCCTGAGATGCTCAATGAAATAGAGAAAATCACAGAGAAATTCGGAGTAAAAATCCCCTGTTTTGGACATACTGGAGATGGAAATGTACATGTAAATGTTATGGTTGATGGAAACGATAAAGAGCAGCTAAAAATCGGACACGAAGCCATCGTAGAGGTATTTAAAGCCACTATAAAACTAGGCGGAACTTTAAGTGGAGAGCATGGCATAGGGCTCAGCAAAGCACCGTTCATGAACCTTGCTTTCAGTGAAGCCGAGATGAATCTTTTTCGCTCCATAAAAAAGGCATTTGATCCCAACAACATACTAAATCCAGGCAAAATGGGACTTTAATGTTCGCAAAAAAGCTCTTGATACTATTTAAGAGGATGAAAGACAAAGAGATAGCGCACTATGCGTCATCTCTGAGCTTCCACACTATACTCTCTCTCATCCCTATACTTCTCATCAGCTTCAGTATCTTTACAAAAATGCCTAGCTTCAAACAATACTACTCAAAGATCCAAGACTTCATCTTCAGCTCCATGATACCAACTCAACAAGAGGTTATAAGTGGATATTTGAGTAAATTTATGTCAAATACCGGCAATATGGGCGCTGTTGGGTTGATATTTGTACTTTATGTTTCTATTATGTTCTTTTTTGATTATGAGAAGATAATCAGCTCCATCTTAAAAGTACCGACTAGAACACTCTGGGAGTCTCTTACAACCTACTGGACGATGATAACTCTCATGCCTTTAGGTCTTGCTTTGTCATTCTATTTTTCACAAATCGCCCAAAAATTTCTCGCCACTCACGCATACACAAACTCTATAAATATCTATGCAATTCTTCCATACTTTACTATCTGGGTGCTCTTTTTTATACTCTATGTCATATCTGCCAATACTAAAGTGAATAAAAAACTAGCTCTCATAGCCTCGTTTACAGCTTCACTTGTTTGGTATATCTCAAAATCACTGTTTGTATTTTATGTCTCATACAACAAAACATACCAAAGTATATATGGCTCATTTAGCATAGCTATGTTCTTCTTTTTATGGATATACTTTTCATGGCTTATCTATCTATATGGAGTGAAACTCTATTTTGTATTAACAAATATTTATAAAGCAGAACAAAAAGGAAAAAAATGGAACTTAATTTAGAAAAATTTAAAGCAGTATATATAGATGACAATGTAAACAATCTAATGCTTTTAGAAGCATTTTGCCAAGAGATTGGATTGGATATCAAATGTTTTGAATACCCGAAAGAGGGAGTAGATTATATCTTAAATAATGATATAGACATTCTCTTTACTGATTATATGATGCCTGAGATGAATGGTGTTGAAGTGATAGAGAAAATACGAAATGAGTCAAATGATACTATCATCGTAATGATAACAGCAGCAGGAGAGGATTATGATCTTAAGATCCAAGCATTAGAGAGTGGAGCTACTGATTTTCTAACTAAGCCTGTTGATTTTCTCGAGTTTCAAGTTAGAGTAAAAAATCTGCTAAAATTAAAAGACAAAGCTTTGCTACTACAAGATGAGGTAAGAGAAGCTACTAAAACAATCATACAAAGAGAGCAAGAGACTCTTGCCGTGCTTGGAAAAGCGGCTGAATATAAAGACCCTGAAACTGGCTCTCACATAGTTAGAGTCGCTCACTATTCAAAACTTCTATCTGAAAAATTAGGGAAAGATACTAAGTTTATAGATACTATTTTTTATGCTGCACCACTACATGATATAGGAAAGATTGGCATATCTGATAACATACTATTAAAACCTGCTAAACTCAGTGATGAAGAGTTTGAAGTGATGAAAACACATTCAACACTTGGTGTAAATATGCTCGTAAACTCACAAAACAGATACCTAAAGATGGGAGCAGAGATAGCTTATGGACATCACGAAAAATTTAACGGAAGTGGATATCCAAGAGGAATAGCTGGTGAAGAGATACCGCTAAGTGCAAGGATAGTGGCAGTTGCTGATGTTTTTGATGCATTAACTTCAGTTAGACCGTATAAAAAGGCATGGGGTTTTGACAAGGCTATAGAGCTTCTTTATGAAGAGAGTGGAAAACATTTTGACCCATCTTTAGTGGAGCTTTTTATCTTAAATATAACATATGTTAAAGAGATTTATAAAAAATATCAGGAGTAGGTATGTTAAAAAAAAATGTTGGATTTCTATTTGTTGCAGGAATTTTATCTGCTCAAACCATAAGATTTGCACCACTTCCTATGGATAACAGCATAAAACTATATAAAGAGTATGAGGGATTTATAAAATACATAGAGAGGGAGACAAAAATTAAGATTAAGTTAGTTGTTGCAAAATCATATAAAGAATTGATAGATAAATTTTCGAAAAAAAAGATAGATATAGCAGAGTTTGGAGCTTTGCCATACTTAAAATTAAAAAATAGATACAGTTATGCCAAGCCATTTCTAACATCTCTTTCAAAGAGTGGAAAAACATTTTATACTTGTAACTTTTTTACAACTGATAAAAATATAAACACTCTAAAAGATATAGATAAAAATACAACTATATTTTTAACAAATTCAAGATCAACCTGTGGATACCTCATGAGTGAAGATATGCTAAAGATGTATAATTTATCTCTAAAAAACCTTAAATACAGATACAAAAAAACCCACTCCAATGTTGTCTTATACACTGTTATGAATGAAAACTCTATAGGAGATGTTAAAAGTTCGATTTACAAAAAATATAGATATTTAAAACTTAAACTTTTAAAAAAATCTACCAAAATACCATCTTTTTCACTTATCGCAAATACCAAGAGTTTAAAACAAGATGATATAGAGAAGATATCTAAGGTTTTATTAAAATTAAATCCATCTACAAATAAAAAAGATAGAATAGTTATGAAAAACTGGGGTAAAAATATAAAATATGGTTTTATAAAAACTCCTTCAAATATGTACCAAAAGATAAATAAAATAAAGAAGGAGATAAAGATACCATGAAAAATAGATCTCTATTTGTAAAAATCATGTTGCCTCTCGCTCTTCTTATCGTCATAGCTATGGCTTTAACTACGAGAAAAACTATCAATCTAGTTGATGATAGCATCTCAAAAGAGTTTGAATTAAAGACAAAATCAGAAGCTACAGATATAGAAAACATAATCAAAAATAACTACAAACTACTCTTTTTCATGTATGGTGACAATCAAAATAGCTATAATAAAAATTTATCTACAACAAAAGAGGAGATTATCAACCAAATCAAAAACAACCAAAGCAAAGATGACTTTTTAACTATACTAGAGAATAAAAAAGTTCTATATAGCAACATAAAAATAGATATGGAAAATATCAAAAATATACTATCAAACAAGAGTGATATAATTCAAATTAATAATAGTAGATACAAATACATCACCTTTAGTTTTAAGCCATTTAACTGGAAAATTATACTTTTTTTTAATAAAAGCAACTATTTTCATCTAATAAATAATAACAAATATAATATCATCCTATATGTTTCTATTATTTTGATTATGATAATAACACTTATATCAACTCTTTTATATATATTTATAAAAAAACCCCTTTTAAAGTTTGGCAAATATTTTGAGCATATATCAAAAGGTAACTATGATAGACTAGATGAAGATTTCGGCTCAATTGAATTCAATAAATTTGCTTCAGAGATAAGCAATATGTCTCTATCTCTGAAGCAAAGAGAAGAGTTGATAAAAAATAAAATGCAACTTGTGCAAGAAGAGAGAGACTTCATAAAAGAGTTGTTGGATTCTCAAAAAAATATAATCTTAGTAAATAATTCAAAAGAGATACTGCAAGTCAATAAAAGTTTTTTTGATTTTTTT